>JAIOTM010000278.1 GCA_021106755.1 Candidatus Cloacimonadota bacterium
ACCGATGTTTATTATGTTTATGCTTTTGCTTATCGGGCTGATGTACTGGAAGAGATTGTCTCTCGTCATCATTACTTTAGTGGTAGTTCTGAATGTATTTGTTTACATGCTGACACCTGTTTTGTGGAACAGTCTCCACACCTATCAGCAAAACAGAATAATGACTTTTATCGATCCCGCGAGAGACCCGCTCGGAGCAGGCTATCAGATTATTCAGGCAAAGATAGCTATAGGCTCTGGTGGTTGCTGTGGTAAAGGTTTTCTGGAAGGTACTCAGAAAAATCTGGATTTCCTGCCAGAACGTCATACCGATTTTATCTTCTCGGTAATTGGAGAAGAATTCGGGTTTATTGGCGGCATGGTGCTGTTATTCGTATATTATTTGTTTTTCAGGCGAATAGCACAGATAATGCAGTCGTTAGAAATAAAGGAGCACCGCTACGCGACAGCAGGTATCCTTGGCTTCCTTGCTTTTCAGGTCTTTGTAAATATCGGCATGAATCTCGGATTACTGCCTACAACGGGAATACCGCTTCCCTTTATCAGTTACGGCGGCTCCAGCCTGTTGATTAATTCAATAGCGGTTGGTTTAGTATTAGTATTTTTAAAAGAAAAAAACTTTATCAGTTGAGGTATAATGAAACTGCTTTGGAAACTTACAGCCATTGCTTTTATCCTGAGCGGATGCTTCTTTGGCTCTACCCTTGTGTTTACCGAAGAAGATGCCAGCGGACGCGAGAACTTAGTATTTAACGCCGATCTCGAAGGTGGTGAGTTCGAAAACAATCGTCCCGAAGACTCTCTCCCTCTCGGCTGGATGGTTATGCCGCTGAAAGGTGATAAAAAAACCACCATTCGCTGGGATAATCTGGAAGCCCATAACGGTACACGGTCTATTCGGGTTGATACAGATGACACGAATATCAGTCTGATTTCGGAAGCGTTCGAGATAAAACCGCGATCAGCGTACTACACTCGCTTTTATATGAAACTCAACGGGGATGACCAACTCGGCATAAAAGCCGTGCTTGCCGCGTTTGACGAACATGGACAGATGCTGAATGAGACCCGCCACCGACAAACAATCGCCGATGGCTGGACAAAAGTGGAATTCAGTGCCGCTTTTTTTAAGAAAAACGCGAAATTCGCTCGAATAATTGTGCAAATTGATACTGGTAGAAATTATCGTCTCTGGATTGATGACTTTGCCAGTTATGAAGTTTACAGGTTTACAACAACAGATTGACAAAGAGGGGAGGATTCGATGAGTAATGGAGAGAACTATGTTTATAGTAAGAAGAATTTTTGCATTCCTGTTACAAAAGCCGAGCCACTGGATTCCATCCAGTTCATCATTGAGGATTTCGTCCGCAAAAGCGTGACTTTCTGCATTGATGGAGATGGAGACCAATGGGAAATATGGCGTCTCGTTGAAGAAAATGACAGCGATAAGATTAAAAAAACCGGAATGCCCAGTCACCCGAAAATTCTCTATGTAGAAGGCGGGGAAATCAAGGCATACGAAATCGCTGAGTAGTCGATTTTTTTTCAATAACAAAGGGGGTCTCCGGTGGGGTTCCCTTTGTTATCATTATATCCTTGCGATAGAAGCTTATTTCAACAGTACCAACTTCAGCGTTTTTTCTTCATTGGAAGTCTTGAGTCGCACAAAATAAACGCCGCTGGAAACCAGCTTTTCGCTGTCGTCTTTGCCATTCCAGAGAATCTGGTGACTTCCGGGAGTATATTTCCTTTGATCGAGAGTTCGAACCTTTCTACCTCTGATATCGAAAACAGTTAGTTCAACCACCTTGCTCTCAACCAGATTGAATGTAATTGTCGTTTCCGGGTTGAACGGATTAGGATAGTTGGTTATACTGATTTCCGTTGCAGGAACGATTTCATTATCATTTGCATTTGGCGGGGCAAGAGAATAAATTCTGATTTCTGAAAATGTTAAATATCCATCAGGTCTCAATTGGGTTGTAACTGCAATGTCATAGTATTCATCACCATCAAAATTTCCAATCCCAGTAACATGACCATTATAGTACTCACCTAAATTTAAACAAACATATGGTTCTACGTCAATAGTGTCACCACCTAATAATATATTGATAGTATGGTCAGAATGAACAGGTACGCCGATATCATCAATTCCATCATTATTAATGTCACAGGGGAAAAGATGAGTGAAATTGTTATCTGAAAAATTCGAAAGATCCAGCGAGATTTCTTGAAATGTCAAATTCGGATCGCCATAGGTTATAAAAATAGAATCGGGACTATCATAATTTGTAGTAACAAGATCATCGCACCCATCTCCATTAACATCGACATTTGAGAGCCAACCTTGAGGTCTGTAGCGGAAATATTCTGTAGCTCTAATAAATTCAACATCACAACTATCGTCCATAACAGAACTACCGAGATATATTTTGTTACTGAATGTAGTATCTGTATAAATTGGTTGATATAACCAAAGATCGTCATATCCATCTCCGTTAAAATCTCCAGTAAATATATTATGAACATCAAAACTGGGGTGCCAGACTGAATTATGATTGGGATCAGTAAAAAACATAAAATCCGGCGTTGGGACAGTAGTCGTATCTGCAGAGCCTAAATAGAGTGCGTAGTGGTTTGGTTGGGCTTGGGGCGAACAACCCAAATATCCAAAACAAAGAAGAACATCATCAAAACCGTCTCCGTTACAATCGAAAGAGTTGTCGATTATATCTCCGGAGAATGCATAAATCGTGTTTCCCTGATTTAAGTGGAAATAGGAATATGTGAAAGGCGGACCTGAAAGGGGATTCATTAAATATCCCACACGACGTAAGCCAAACATGTCATGCCATGAAAAACCTATGTCGCTTTGAGAATCTCCATTGAAATCACCACCCCATACCCAATAACATAGTTCATCGTCTGTTGGGTAAAAATCCAATTCCAGTATTATTTCAATATCATTCTCAAGTCTTTTTGCATATACTAATAATTCACCGTACTCTCCATAACTTACCGACAAATCATGTCGTGAATCTCCATCTAAATCAACGGGTTTTCCATAAATAGCCATTTTAGGGTGTCGATATTGTCCTTCATTCGATATTAATCCAGGAATCACATGATGCTGTGAAAGAACAGGTTGAGCAAAAACTATTAAGATATTCAGACAACAAGAAATTAATAAAACACATTTCATGATAACTCCTTCAGATTATTATCAATCTGCTAAAGGCACCCTTCACTTCCAGACAGAATAATAGAAAGCGAAAGGTGCGACACACATATTATTTTATTAACGCCATTTTTTGAGTTACAGTTCTCTTGGAAGTGACAAGCCTGTAAAAGTAAACTCCCGAAGAAGCGCACTTACCTGTAGAATTCTTACCATCCCATATTAGTTTATGCAAACCTTTTTCAGCATTGTCGTCAAATAATGTTTTAACCTTTTGCCCTTTAATGTTGTAAACCGTAAGTTTTACATGATCAGCTTCGGGAAGACTGAATTCGATGATTGTTTCCGGGTTGAACGGATTAGGATAGTTTCGAAGAGTAATATTTACATTTGCCGGAACATCATCTGATTTCCTGATTTTGTAGTTTTCTTCATCCAGAAGAAGATAGGCTAGCTTAGAGTGTAATTCGTGATACTCCTCTGTAGATTTTATACACAATTCAGGATAATTGCTTAACAGTCTTTGATTATAATTATCATCCCGCTCTGCAAGCATCTGAATTCGAGCTATTTGAAGAGCAGCATTTACTGAGTCTGCAACTGTTGGTGTGTTAGCGACAATACTTTCGAAATGCAAAAGTGCTTGTTGGTAATTCCCCAGAACAATGTCACATTGGATCGAATGGAACTCAATAGCTTCTGAAATTGTAGAATCAATTGCTGCAATTTGTTGCATTTGATTTTTCAGAACACCAAAATCTTCATCTTCAATATATGCAATTGAGAACAGCAATTTTAACGAATTCGTTACATAGTTACAATCAGGATAATTGTTAACTAACTGCCATAATAACTGGTTTGCAGTAATGTAATCCTGATTCTCCATAGCAACTACGGTTGCGGAGTAAAGTGAATCGGTTATAGTCGGAGAATCATCATCACACCGATCCCCTAACATTGGCATATACTCGTACCAATCTGAGGTTGGTTGTAAAAATAGATCAGCATCAAAGTTATCTCCCCAATCATTGTTGCGGAGATCAATTGGAAATCTGGGTTGTCCTCCTTGGCAAACGAACATACTACTTTCTTCAGGGTTCTCCAATGAGAAATAGTTGTTTGTTATTTCAGAACGTGTTGTATAACTATTGGTCGTAAACATAACACCCATAGAGATTGGATTACTAATCTGTTGATGTGAAGGTCCACTTCCTACAAAACACCACTTCGAATAATTACACGCGGAAATTCCATATCCACAATTAGATATGACATTACCTTCACGTAACTTCCCGTATGAGTTCGAAAGATGTATTGCTACACAAGATATGTTTTCGAAAATATTATTATTAATTGTAGCAAAAGATTGGCCTGAATTCGAGGAGTAAAAACCTACGCAACAGTTTGATAAATGGTTATTTCTTATGCTGAATCCTCTATAAGAATCAATGTGTATTGCTTCAAGCCCTTCGGAATTAAATGTGCAATTTACGATATTGACTATTTCTGCTCCGCTTCCACCGAATCCAAGGAAATTCGAGTGATTGAAATCACAGTCTTGTGCGTCAAAGCTCCCAGTATCAATACTAATTGAACAATTATTGAAGATTACATCATTGATCATCGCATCTCCGTTTTCAATAATAACCTTTGTATTAAACACTATACCTCCATCCACAGCAAAAGAACTGCCAATGAATTCAACTCCTTTCCAATTTTCTGGTCCAGATATTATAAATTCACCATTATCTATAAGATTTCCATATATGATTACCTTGTTTCCTGGTATATCTATTTGAATAGGATTCAAATGACTACCATTGTAGTCGGCACGATGTGCTATTATACCACCATTCAAGTATAGATTTGCTCCTTCTGATACTATTAGATTAGCACTTTTACGTCCCAATGCTTTGAAATTCAAGAATGAGTTTACATATAGGTTTACATCTGGAGGTACGATGAAATCACAGAAGATATCTTCTTCACTATTGATTGTTTCATTTGAAACTGCTAATCGGGCTAAATATGGTATATAATCCGGTGCTGTAACGCAAACATATGAAAATTCAAATCCACAAGAAGCGACACCGTACTCATCTGTTGATTCTTTATCTATTGAGTTGTAATTTCCATCAAGGAAGTGAACAAATGCCCCCTCAATGGGCTGAGAATCCACTGTAGCTGTAATTGAATGCTCGCTGAAATTATGCGTTACTTCTATTATCTCTGGTTCTCCAACATAAGCTATAACTTCAGGGTCACCAAATATTTGTAAACCTGTTATATTACCCATTATTCCCCAGTCACTATTTATCGGTATAGGCAAATGGCTGATATAGTTGTTAAATGTAAACCCGAAGCTTATTCTGTTAATCAAGCTGGATTGTTCGGTGGAGTAAAATCGTTGTAGAGGAAAATCTAATGCTGTTTGGAGATTGTTATTTCCTAAGTGATCCCAAACGTATCCACTTGAAGCCATTACAGAAACAGAACCTCTGTCGTTCCATGCAGTTGAGAGAGCTTCTGCCATACTAAGACGTCCACCAAGGCTTGAATGATATCTTTGATAAGAACCAACTAAGCAAGAGAGATGAAAAGTAATTCCGATTTTCCCATTTGGAGTTAGATTATTCATACCATTACCAATTTCTTGGGTTAATTGAGGATAACAAAGATAGCTGTCGTCCGCTTTCACAAAGTATCCGCTCCAATACCAAGGGTTAACACCTGGAGGAGCATTGGTATGATAGCATACCGCTTCATTACACAAGACTTGCACGTATTTCGCCCCATGCAACCCAAAAAGGCTATAATTCATTCCGTTAGCAAATGTGCGGACAACTTGATTTCCATTTGGAATACCAGTATCTCTATCTGCAGTGAGAATTGAATAACACGGTAGCAATGTACTCAATGTATAAAAAAAAGCTACATCCCTTAAGACCATCAAAGGCACTTCTTCTTCTGATAATTCCTGATCAAAGTAGCCATTAACAGAATAGCCATGATTTAGATATTCAGTATCACCAAAGCCGGGGTTATACTCATAAGTTATTACTTTTTGTGTCCAATTTCTTATTTTTTCTTCTGGTGTTTGAGAGCCAAGATCACTGATAAGAATTCTGCCCAATGCAATTTCACGATATTTATCAATATTATTCAAGGCATCATCACCTACGGTTGAACCTCTTTCTCCATACCATTCGTCACCATCAGTTGAGTAATCACCGTTGTAATCGGCAAAATACAAATCACATGCAATCCTGTCGTTGAATGTTCCCCAAACTGTTTGATTATCCTCCCCATGTCGGAACTTGAGAGTAGTGTAACGGGTTAGAAGAAGATCATCATTTGAGTCAGGTAAGTTATCAGCGTCGCGTTCACCGCCAACAATGAGAGCATAAGTTAAACCCATATTATTCCATTTATCATGCAGATAAGCCCGTATTTTCCCTGCTCTATCATCAAGTAAATCTGTAGAAATAAGATCTCCCGCATATTCTGTGTCTATTTCCTCAACAGGTTTGTAGATAATATGAAGCCCTTTGAATGTCTTCCAGAGCATATATTCCTCAAAATCATCTGCAAATTGTGCTTCACCAATAATTACCATGTCTATATCAGAAAGTGAAGGATCTGGGACAGGTGGCGTGTTAGCGTATAATGAAATCTCTTCATCATTATCGACAATACCTTCAAGACACATAGTATACTGCTCTTGCATGGCTTCTCTTCTAAAAAGAGGTGTGTGGATAGTCATAGTACTGTTTTCCAAATTTAGAGAATAATCAATGACTGGAGTAAAAAAAAGAGTACTGTCGGATGCTCGGTATTGGATTGGATAAAGTGCAATTTGCACAATTCGATTACACCCATCGAAATATCCGTGCGACAGTACTTCGGCCGATGTTGATGGATACAAGGTAGATAAAGCATAAGCTATTGAATCAGGCTCAACCGGTGTTGGTCCATTGTTAGTGTTAAAGTATCCCATTGAGGGCGATACGAGATATGTGCCAGATAGTTGATTTGCTTGAATATCTGTTGCGATACTTGCAACGGATTTACCTGTCGGAATTATAAGATTTACGATTTTGACCGGTAATTGTGGTTGTCCTCGTTCTGTTGTTGTTGAAATTCCCGGGTACGAAACTTCTTCAAAAAGATCAGC
>JAIOTM010000357.1 GCA_021106755.1 Candidatus Cloacimonadota bacterium
AGTCTCTGCTCCAGAATATCGGCAAGGTCTGTCCGAATCTGTTCACGGATTCCGTTTAGCTTGGTGAGTACAAACCGCGATTTTTTGTGATCTGAGATAACGCTGTTCAGGGTTTTGAAAAACTTTATATTTTCCCGCAGTTTTTCCTTTTCGTCTGTCAGGTTGATGATATTATTAAAAACTTTATGGTATTCCAGCAGGTCTTTGTTATAGTGTTCGGAGAGTACTGCTTCTATTCGCTCCGAGATTTGTCCTAATCCCGGTTCCAGTTGGGTAAGCTCGCGGTAAGGTTGCTGGATAATCTGGTGATAACTGCCAATTTTGCTGTAGGCATTGGAAAGCTTGCGAATATCATATTCTTCTCTCGGAAATGACAGATAGCCATACAGCGACTTCAACGACTGGTAGTCCTCTTTAATAAACGCGCGCAATTTGTTCAATTTTTCCTTGTGTCCAATAAATTTCAGATATCGGTCGGAATGGGCAAAATTAGTCAGGTTGCGGTGAATAGCTTCAAAATCATCTACGATAGATGCCAGCTTTTCAATCGAAGGTTCTTCCCCGGCAGAGGCTTGTTCATAACGCTCGGAGTAGAGTAGATAAAGCTCTTCCATTTTATTGCGTATATGCAATAGAATACTCTCGTGAAAACACTTATCTTTGCGGAAACGCTCTTGATAGAAGTTCATCAACGAACGCAGAGCGGCAGCGTCTTTCTGAGTGAATTCAAGAGCGGGACAATGAAGCAGTTCTTCCAGCCGTATTATTGAGTCCTGAATCTGCTTATACTGCTCCAGCATACTGGCGTAGCCACGGGCGAGTTTGCTGTCGTTTTCTGCCAGCAGGTTGATTGCCTGTTTGATTATCGGCAGATTTTGTTCAATGTGTTTTTCTTCGTGAATTACCGATTCAATAAACTCTATCGCGGTGTGGATGTAGGTTGTTTCTAACTTCTCACGCAAGTGGGTTACGTTATTGTCGTTGAAGCGACTGTACTCCATGCGGTAAACGCACTTATAGACATCGAACAAACCAGCAATAAGGGCATCGATTTTTTCATAGCTCGTTTTTTTGCGAGCTAACTCGTATTTTCTTGTGGCAGAAGCAAGCCAGTCTTTATTTGTCGCGGCTGTACCTACCATGTTGTTGAATACCTGCTTCTTCTTGTTCCATGCAGCCACATGCTTCGCGACTTCAATTTCGGCACGGTTTTTTAATGTGGACAAACGTAAAAATTGATATCTCATCGAATAACCTTCTATGTTTAAATCAGGTGATACCATATAGTATAGAGAATAATCGCGGGAATGGAAATTCCAAACACAATTGTCGGATAATAGCCTTTAGTTACCGCGTTTGTAATAACCGCGGCGACTAACAGAAGTATGACGATAACAAAGTAGAGAATAAGGGAGTGGGGATTGCGATGTTTTTTGAGGTTATATGTCTTACTCAGAAGGAGCTCCCCGTTTTCGATATTATAGAGTTTCAGTTCGGCATTGAGTATAACCCATTGCTTAAAAAATCGTTTCGCTGTACACCATTCCGCCTTACCAATAACGCTCCACTGCGCTGTACTGAGCTTGCCGGGTTCTGGGCGAAGCGAATCGCTGAACGCGGCTTCGTTTTGCAGGAGATTCTGTTTGGTAATTTCGCTCATATTGCGTTCGTTGCTCAGGTCAATCAGCCGGAAATTATCAGACGCTGTTATTCTCTCTTCGAGAAGGCGTGTAAAGTGTTTTGCTGAATCGGATTCCTCAATTTTCAGGGTGAGAGTAGAATTCTCATCCAGTTTTTTGTTCAACAAAAGCACATAATTTATAGCGGCATGCTTTGCGAGAGTCTTTTGTAAATCTTTAGCAAAACAGCCAATAGCGATAAACAGCATTATGAGAATCAGAGTCTTTTTCATATACACCTCACCTATTCTAAAAAGAGTTATACATTAAAAAATGTCAAATTATTTTCTTAATTTCAAGGATACGCCCATTTTTTTCATTTCGGATGATCTTTGCCAACGTTTTTGCATTTCCTGAGCTAATCTCTATCGAATCAGCAAAGATTTAAGTTGCGGTAAATTTCTCCAATAGCACAATCTTCAGTATTCTGAAGTTGTGGGCTGTTTAGCGGGTTCGAAGTAGATTTTACGCCGTCACCACTCAGTTTGAAGAAATTTCCTCGCAATTTGCTTTTTTCAAAAAAAGCCTGAAGAGTAAACTTTTACTGTGTAAAAGATTCACCTACAGAAAAAACTATTGGATTAGCAGACAAAGTCGCGAATAAAGACCGAGTAAGAAATCCAATTATTCACGCCATAACAGACTTTATTCTATTGAATTTCAATCTGTTGCAACAAATACTTTACCCCATGATGGGGGGATGCCTGTTTTTACAATAGATTTGTTATTTGTTTTTTCGACCAAAGGTCGGTATTATTTGATTAAGTCTTTTTCGGGAAGAACAATCCGAATATGGTTGCCTCCAATATTCATAAATTGCTCCTTGCCCTGATCAAAAAAGCTCTGGTTTTCGGTAAACTCCATATCTCCAATGCGAATCAGCTCAATCGGTTTGCGGGTATATACCCGCACCGCCTTAACGATGTTATGATTAAGTTTGATTTCGATAATGTTCCGCGAATCAGCCAGCTTTTTTACTGAAACAACTTCAAGCTCCATTCCCGCCCGAATACGCTTTTTTTCAGACTGAGGTTGCAGTATCAGCACCGACATAGTAAAACTTTCGGGATATTTCGCGGCAATAGTATCAAAGGTCTGTTCTGGAGTCTTTTTAATCAGACTGCCAGTATAGAAGCTACTCATCCTGTTATCGCCGAGAATAAAATAACTGGCTCGCGGACGTAGAGTTATCTCCTGTTTCAGTTGCACATAACTCCCTGCTGGCATGGATGTTACCGGCGAAGCCTTTGTTACTCCCGACAGAAACACTGCTGTTAGAAGAACTACAAACCCAAGAACTTTCTTCATCGCTACCTCGCTGAATTGAAACGATAACACGTTTCTCAATGCTTGTTACATAACCGAATTAATAAAAAATTTGCTGACAACCTCAGGGTTATCGTATTTCCCAAATAAAGTCATCAATTTTATCAGGGCTTTGTGTCCTTTAAGGTCTCCACCGAGAATACAGCCCATCTGTTCTAACTGCTTACCGCCACCAATGTAACCGTACTCAGGCAATACTCTGCCAGTATATGCGCGGGAAACAATTACCACAAGAATTTTCTTTTCTAACGCGTTTTTAATAGAGGGTAACATCTTCGGTGGCAGGTTACCTCTGCCGAAAGCTTCAATAACTATGGCTTTCGCGTTGGTTTCTATGCTTGTTTCAATATATCGTCCGTCCATTCCGGCACAGGCAACTATCAAATCTACTTTTAAATCAATTGCGTTCGTCCAGACTTTGTCACTCTGAACTATCTGCCTATAAAAGATAATCCGATCGGAGTCTATTATACCGAGAATCCCATAATCGGGAGAATCGAAAGAATGAGAACGTCCTGTATCGGTTTTCACCACATCTCTTGCCGCAAGGATTTCATCGTTCATCACCACGAGAACGCCTTTATCCACGGCACAGTTGTCGCAGGCTACCCGCACCGCCCCAATAATATTACGTGGACCATCTAACCCCAACTCTGAGCCTGCCCGCATGGCTGCCGTATAAACAATCGGCTTGCGCGTTGTAAGGGTAAGATCAAGCATATAGCAGGAATCTTCCAGCGTGTCTGTTCCATGTGTAATTACAACCCCATCGTAGTCAATGCTCCGCAAATCCACCAGTTTTGATAACTCAAACATTTGCGTTGGTGTCATATGAGGACTAGGTATGTTAGAAAACTGGAATACATCTATTTCCGCAATGCTCTTCAGTTGAGGAAAGGAGTGCAGAAACTCAATGAGGTCTCCCGCGGGAACAAGTCCTTCATCGGGAACATACTTCATGGCGATTGTACCGCCAGTAGTAATAATTAATATTTTCTTTTTCACTTTACCGTTTTATTGGAACAGGATTGTGTGTCAATTAAGATTATTACCATGAGAGATAACTATGAATATAACTATCATCGGTGCCGGACTCGCAGGTTCGGAAGCTGCTTTGCAACTTAGTAAACATGGTGTTGACGTAACTCTTATAGAGATGCGTCCAGAAACAACCACTCCGGCTCACACAACTGGATTCGCCGCGGAAATGGTGTGCAGTAACTCTTTAAAATCCCGTCTGCCGGGTACTGCGGCGGGTCTTTTGAAAAGCGAATTGCGGCTACTCGGATGCGAGTTATTACCCATAGCTCAAGCCCACTCAGTGCCGGCAGGAAACGCGTTAGCGGTCGATAGAGAAGCCTTCGCGGTAGCTGTTACCCAACGCCTGACAGATGACGCGCGTATCAGTTTTATACGTGCCGAAGTAAAGGAAATCCCATCGGGAAAAGTTATCATCGCTACAGGACCACTAACCCCTGATGCCCTCACGGAAAAGCTCATTGCACTCTCTGGAGCGGAGCACCTTTATTTCTTCGACGCGATTGCTCCCATTGTAGCCGCGGATAGCATTGATATGCGGATAT
This sequence comes from Candidatus Cloacimonadota bacterium, assembly GCA_021106755.1. Lineage (GTDB taxonomy): Bacteria > Cloacimonadota > Cloacimonadia > Cloacimonadales > JAIOQZ01 > JAIOTM01. Next base: position 4,589 of record JAIOTM010000357.1, read on the forward strand.
GTTTTAAAAAATCCCGATATGACAAGGGTGATGATGACTACATAAACTGTCCGTTTGAAAAAGATGAGTACTATAATTTTGTTTCCGCTCTACGTGAAGGTGATAAACACGAAGCGAAAGAGTTCGAAAACAAGTTCTTTGAGAATATCGGTTTCCGCTTCTACGAAAACTGCATTCCGGTTGAAGAACTTGCTCGCCGTGGTGAAGATACTCTTCGCTATGGCGTTATGCGTCCAGTTGGATTAGAGCGGGATGGCAAACGCTTCTATGGAGTTCTGCAATTGCGTCCCGAGACTGCTTCGTTAACTGCTTATAACTTAGTTGGTTGCCAAACCATGCTGAAATATCCTGAGCAAAAGCGTATCCTGCATCTTATTCCCGGTCTGCAAAACGCTGAAATTCTGCGCTATGGTTCTATCCACCGTAATACTTATCTCAATTCCCCAAATATTCTCAACCCGGATATGAGTTTCAGAGAGAAATCTGATTGCTATCTTGCCGGGCAACTTACCGGAGTGGAAGGCTATGTTGAGTCGATTTACAGCGGGCTTTTAACCGCTCTCAATATCTTGGGTAAACTCCCTTCCCTGCCAGATGAAACTATCTGCGGACAGCTCAGGCGGCATTTGCTGACTCCCAGCAAAAATTTTCAACCGGCAAACGCTAACTTCGGATTATTACCTCCGTTAGAAACGAGAATCCGGGCAAAACCGGAACGCAAAAAAGCTATGGCAGACCGAGCATTAGAAAAGATGGAGGAGTGGGTAACACAAAATAATAAAATAATTGAATGAACTACTTCTCAGGGCAAGACTTATGCAAGAGTCGAAAATAAATCTCCCTGATGGATGGTTTTTCATCAACCTTCTACAAAAATGGGTTAAAGATGGTTACATTTTAGCCTACGCATAGGTCTGTCCCTGCAAATATATCTCCTCTCCAGAAATAAATTTCAGAAAATATTTGACGGATTGGTTCAATTAGTGCTTTACTATATTTAAGAAGTAAAATA
>JAIOTM010000220.1 GCA_021106755.1 Candidatus Cloacimonadota bacterium
GCCCGGATGTAGTAGTCGAATGCTTTCATCAAAGGGGCGGTATTTTCCCCATTAGGATTATATTTTCTAAGCGTTAATTCACCCATCATAACTAACGCGCCAAAATGGTCTGGTTTTTCCTTGATAACTGATTCAAACTCACCTTTCGCCCGTTGGAATTTGCCGTCCTTGTAATAAAATAATCCACTCTCGAAGGCGGCACTGCCGTTGTTAGACAATCGCTCCCCGGCAACGAGAGGTAGTAGCATTGCGAGTGCAATTATCGAAATCAACACGTTTCTTTTATTCATATCAAGTCTCCTGTCCTGAAGTTTTTTCTGTATCAACCGGATAGCCTTGTCGTAAGACCTGAGAGTCGGCAGGATAGCCTTCTTTCTTCCAGTGATTTATACCACCTTCTAAGCAAACAACATTAGCGAATCCGCTTTTACGAAGCCGGTTTGCTGCTTCTTTTATCCACGAACCATCCCAATCGTAAATCAGATAATGTTTTGTTTTGTTGAGTCTGGAAATGAGAAAATCAAAGTTTTCTAATGAGTAATCTATGTTTTCCGCATTCTGAAGATGGGTTCTCAGATACATTTCCGCCGGCTGAATATCCAATATGTACACCTTGTCATCGCGAACAAGTTGCCATGCTTCAATGGGTTCTATTAATCTTTTAATCCGGTGATTCGCGACTTTTCTATTGAGATACCGAACAACGGCAAAACCGCTTATCAAGCCAAGAATCAGATATAAGTAGGTCATAATTTCCAACTGTTGTTTGCCAGAATTTCGGAGATGGTGTAGAGTGAGCCGGTAATCAGAATTACATCATCAGGGGCTGACTCCTTCATCGCCTCCGTGGTTGCTTCCAGGACATCGAAAGCAATAGAGTAAGGAACTCCAGATTGCCGGGCAACCGCTTCCTGTTCCTCAATCTCTGCCGCTCGGTTCGATTTATTTTTTGAGATATAGACTTTAAAAGCAATCGCGCATAAATCCGCAATCATTTTATCCAGTTTTTTATCCCTGAGAATTGCCACGACAACCCGAATACGTTGAGTAGGAAAGAGGTAACGCATGTTTTCCACAAGGTGCGTAACTCCTTCTTCGTTGTGGGCACCGTCCAGAACAACTGTTGGTTCGGAGTGAATCAATTGAAGTCTTCCCTTCCAGTTAATTCGTGGCAAGGCAGAGCGAACTGCTCCCACATTAAAATTCAGATTCAGTTTATGACAATATATAAGAAAAGAGGTTATTGCACAAGCAGCATTGTAAGCCTGATATTTTCCGAGAAGATTTATTTTAAGCTGTTTCATGCTTATAGATGGAATACCGTTGGTTCCAGCAAAGCTATAGTCAAAACTTGTTCCTGATGTGCTGATGGTTACATTTTCAACCGCGAATTGCTCTCCATACTTGTAAACAGGTATATCAAGAGTGCCTGCCTTTTTCAGAATCACTGCTAAAGCTACATCTGGTAGCTTGCCAAGTACAACCGATACGCCGGGTTTGAATATTCCAGCTTTCTCCGCGGCTATTTGTTCTAATGTATCCCCTAAGCTCTTGGGATGATCAAGTGCGATGCTGGTGATAACTGAAACAGTGGATTGAAATGGATTGGTGCCATCTAATCTGCCGCCGAGACCTACTTCAAAAATAGCTGTATCCACCTTCTTGCGATGAAACAGATAAAACGCCATAGCCGTAGTAATCTCGAAGAACGAAGCTTCCTGCTCTTCGAATAGTTGCTTCCATTGGGCGTATGTGTCCATCAAAACTGTAGCAGTTATATTGTTGCCACTAAACCGGATACGCTCCCTGTAATCTACAAGATGAGGCGAAGTATTAAGCCCGGTTGATTGCCTGTGAGCTATCGCGATAACTTCGCACATTGCTGCGGTTGAGCCTTTGCCGTTGGTTCCCGCTATGTGGATGCCCTGCATTTGTGTTTCGGGAGAGTCCATCGCTTTCAAAATGGCATGCATCCGGTCTAAGTTGTATTTTACATTGCCTGAATGCCGCTGAGTTATCAGATTAAGAAATTCTTTGTATGTCATCTCAGTTTCCAGAAAAAGAAAAAACCTTCAGGCTTGCCTGAAGGTTTTATAGTTATTGTTTCTCATTAGTTAAAGAATTTCTCAGGAAGTCGGTAATTCACCCACAAATCTTTATTTATGGCGATGTCTTCAGGGAAGGTGTCTTGCAGAATCAGTCGGTTAACCAAGATAGTGTTATCCGGTTCAGTTTGCATAACTTCTTGTGTTTTACCGCGTAGTTTCACACCGCTTTTGAAACCGGACGAATTAAATACGCCAGATTCTATCATACTATTTAAATCTGCTATAATAGCAAGTTGAAGCTCATCGCCCGGAGGGTTATACCGCCCGCATGGCTTGATGATATTCTCGAAAAAGGAATCAAACACTAAACGGTTCATCCGCTGAAGCTGCACTATATTCAACTCATTCTTATCCATTTTTACTAACTTGCTTCCTTCCGTATCCAGCTTGAAGCCGCCAAATGTTTTCTCGTCGTAGAAATCTTTGTCGGTAAGCATTTTGTTGATAGTATTAAGAATAATCATCTTGTTTTCTCTGGTAAGTGGACTGGTTTTCGACCATTCCATCATTGCCTGTTTAGCTTCAACACTTGTGAAGTTCCATAGTCGCTCCATTACCGGAGTTTGATGCTCACGAAACAGTCGCACAATCGCGTCCCAGTTCATTACTTCGTTCTCCGCGAGCAAAGATTTGCTGTAAATCTCATGGTTCAGAATATGGTTCTTTGTCTCCTGACACAAATTTTCCCAGATGATTCCTGCTTTATCTGTTTTCTGGTATTTGAGAATATAAACAAGATAAGGCCAGTTAGTAATTTCATCGCGGAAAAGCAATGGAGTGCTTTTCATCTCGTAAGGACTACGTACAATAACCTTGCCGCTGGCAAAATCCGTTTCGATGTAATATTTGTCCCCCGGACGACCTTCTGGTACATCCACAGATATTTTAAGATAGCCGTAGCGAACGAGGTCGGTTGTATCTCCTGTAAAATCTTCCTGTCGTTCTGACATAAATTCGTGCACGGCACGGTGGACAAGTTTCATATTCTTGATAGATTTTTCACGGATTTGACGTTCATCTAAGTTGAAGAAACTCGGCAGTGACAGAATGAGAATCAAAATGACAAACGCAACTACCGTAATAACAGTATAAATACTGAAGCCTTTATTATTTCCCATGGGTTCTCCCATTATTTTTTTTGACAATCAAAGATAAACATACAGAGAGTCAAGCTTTTTTATGCCACTTTTTTCGTTGACAATATATGAGGTCAAAGTAGAAACTCATGTTAGAAAAAGAAAAGATGTCAAAATGACCCGGACTTCTCTTCAGAAAAAAATACGATTGCTTTAAGACAACTGTTTTGGTTTCAATAAATAAGAAGACTTATTAGCAATTTGCTTCAGATTATTGATGAAGTTTCAATAGCTTTTGAACTGCTTCGGTAACGGGGATAGTGCCGTTTTCGACAGCTTCTTCGAGTAGAGGAATCATTTTTTTTATTGTAGGATTCTTATAAAAACGATCTGAGAGAAAATCCACTAACATGGCATGCATCCACTCCCGCCGCTGTGACTGTCGTCTTTTATGATAAATCTGGTGAGTGCGTGTATGCTCAAAAAACTTGAGAATAACTTCCCAGATTTCAGTAACACCAGTGTATTCTATCGCCGAAACGCAAAACGCGTTGGAAGTCCAGCCCGGAGTAGCGGGCGCGAGATAATGCAGTGCACGTTGAAAATCCGCTCTCGCGGTCTCTGCCGCTGTAATGTTATCGCCATCTGCTTTATTAATTATAATAGCATCCGCGAGTTCGATAACGCCCTTTTTAATCCCTTGCAGTTCATCTCCTGCACCAGCGATTTTTAAGAGGAGAAAGAAATCTACCATAGATCGGACAACTACTTCGTTTTGCCCGACGCCTACTGTTTCGACAAAGATAACATCATAGTCGGCAGCTTCGCAAACCTGAATAGTTTCGCGGGTTTTTCGGGTAACCCCGCCGAGAGTTCCTCCGGCGGGAGAGGGACGTATGAAACACTGGTCACTACGGGATAGTTCTTCCATGCGGGTTTTATCACCGAGGATACTGCCACGGGTCAGTGTGCTGGAAGGGTCAATTGCCAGTACTGCTATCCGGTGTCCTTTTGCGATAAGTTTTTGCCCAAGTACTTCAATAAAAGTACTTTTTCCTGCTCCCGGTACACCTGTAATGCCTATACGCAATGTATTGTCAGAGTCAGACGGCAAGGCTTTCAACAACTCTTGTGCCATCTTGATATGACGATTTGAGTTACTCTCTATAAGGGTAATGGCACGTCCCAGCACAGTTCTGTCTCCGCCTGTAACGCCGGAGACATAGGCGGCAATAGAAAGTTCCGGTCTTGTGGGTTGCCAACCGTTTTTCTGTTCAGGTTTTGAGTTTCCGGTAGATACACCTTTCATAACTTTTGTAGTGTATTCTGTGCCGGGGTTAGTGGGAACCCATTCCGGGCGTTTTGTATCTTTAGAATCAGTTGTCAAATCCCAACCTTTTATTGAGTTCGCGCATCATTATCTGAGCTGATTCCGGCAGAACAGTTCCGGGTCCGAAAATCGCGGATGCGCCGTGCTCGAAGAGAAAATCGTAATCCTGTGCAGGTATTACCCCCCCGCAGATTATTATAATATCTTCCCTGCCCAGTTTCTTTAATTCTTCCACTAATTGGGGTAACAATGTTTTATGTCCCCCCGCGAGAGAACTCATGCCAATTATATGCACATCGTTTTCTACTGCCTGTTTGGCTGTTTCTTCCGGTGTCTGGAACAAGGGACCTATATCCACATCAAAGCCCATATCCGCGTAGGCGGTTGATACAACCTTTGCCCCGCGGTCGTGTCCGTCCTGCCCCATCTTGGCAATGAGAATACGGGGACGGCGTCCTTCTTTCTCGGCAAAATCATCTGTAAGTTTTCTAATTGCTTTCATTTCATCTTCCCTGGCGTATTCGCTTCCGTAAATTCCTGAGATTGAACGTATCACTGCTTTGTGTCTGCCAAAAACCTTTTCCATAGCATCCGAGATTTCTCCAAGAGTGGCATTTACCCGTGATGCTTCAACTGACAACTGGAGCAAGTTGCCTTCTCCTGACTCGCAGGAATTTGTGATAGCCTGCAAACAGCTTTGTACTTTGGATTCATCCCGCTGGAAGCGAAGTTGCTCTAATCTTTTTAGCTGAGAAACACGCACCGCACTGTTATCAACTTCGAGTATATCAAGCGGGTCTTCTTTTTCCAGTCGATATTTATTGATGCCAACAATAGTCTCTTTTTTGGAATCGATATGTGCCTGTCGTCGGGCTGCGGCTTCTTCGATACGCATTTTGGGGATTCCCTGCTCAATAGCTTTTGTCATACCGCCCAGTTCTTCGATTTCCTGAATATGTGCCCAGCCACGTTTCAGTAACTCTGCTGTGAGAGCTTCCACATAGTATGAGCCGCCCCAGGGATCGACCACGTTGTTAATGCCTGTTTCATGTTGCAGATACAGCTGTGTGTTACGGGCAATTCGTGCAGAGAAATCTGTAGGCAGAGCAATTGCTTCGTCTAACGAATTGGTGTGTAATGATTGAGTATGCCCCATTGCCGCACCCATAGCCTCGATACAGGTACGGGTTACGTTGTTAAACGGGTCTTGCTCGGTTAGCGACCAGCCGGAAGTCTGCGAGTGTGTTCTTAAAGCTAACGATTTAGGGTTCTTCGGATTGAACTGTTTCAATAACTTCGCCCAGATAATCCGGGCTGCCCGCATTTTTGCTATTTCCATGAAGTAATTTATACCAACTGCCCAGAAGAACGACAAGCGGGGCGCGAAAGCGTCCACATCTATACCAGCGTTAACACCGGTACGCACATACTCAAGTCCGTCTGCCAACGTGTATGCCATTTCTAAGTCAGCGGTTGCACCCGCTTCCTGCATGTGATAGCCGGAAATACTGATGCTGTTGAACTTAGGCATTTTTTTCGAAGTGTACTCAAAAATATCGGCGATAATCCTCA
>JAIOTM010000401.1 GCA_021106755.1 Candidatus Cloacimonadota bacterium
TCTATGAAGTTACCGATGAGCATGATGATTATATCGGATTACTCTATTTTGACATCTTCCCGCGGGAGACCAAACGTCCAGGCGCGTGGATGAATACATTTCAGTCACAAGGACTGTACAAAGATGGAGTTAAGCGACCTCATGTACTTATAGCAGCAAGCCTGACTCCCTCGAATGACAAGACTCCCTCATTATTAACCATGCGCGAAGCTCAGACTATGTTCCACGAGTTTGGGCACGCCATGCACGGTATCTCCTCGCAGTGTAAATACAAATCGTTGGCAAGCCCCAATGTTTATTGGGATTTTGTTGAGCTTCCCTCTCATATTATGGAAAACTGGATTAAAGAAGAGGAAGCTCTGAAATTATTCGCGAATCACTATAAAACAGGCGAAGCTATCCCTCAGGATCTTCTCGCAAAAATGAAAAAGGCGGAACGCTTCAATAAGGGATTTGCAAATATCCGGCAACTTTCTTTTGGTTATATGGATATGGCTTGGCACAACAGCGAGATGAGCGGTAATGAAGATGTATCTGATTTCGAGCGTAAAGCAACCGCGAAATGCCAATTGTTGCCGTATGTGGAAGGTTGTAATATCTCCTGCGCTATGTCGCATCTCTTTGCTGGCGGTTATTCAGCAGGATATTACTCTTACAAATGGGCGGAAGCTCTGGACGCCGATGCTTTCGAGAAGTTCAAGAGTGACGGGATATTCAACAGGGAAACGGCTATGTCGTTCCGCGATAACATTCTGGCACGGGGAAGAACAGAGCATCCTGCGGTACTCTATAAACGTTTCAGAGGAAAAGACCCGGATCCGAACGCGTTATTGCGGCGCGATGGTTTGATATAATTATTTCATTGTAATATCAGACTTTGCGGTACAAATTGGATACTTCCCTGTCTGTTGAATCCTCTTTTGAACCCATTTAATGTAGTAGGATTTGAAAAAGGTGGTGAAGATGTGTAGCGAGAAGGACTTAAAAATTTCATCGCATATTTGAAAATATTCAGGATTAAATTTTTATGTTCTTCTGGCAAACAGGGTTACCTCATTTTTTGAATCTTTACTGCATTATTTGGGTTGAAGGGAAACACAGAAGGTACATCTCGCTGAGTTTGAAATTTATATTATTCTGGAGGAAACATGGCTAAGAAACGCAGGAAAAAAGAACCGGAAATCCCTGTAGAAGTGAAAGCAGATTCATTAGAACGTTGGATGAACTGGAAATATCTTCAGTTAGTGTTGAGTGGTTTGCTGATTCTTTTCATTCTGATTTTCTTTTCTCCAATGGTTTTTGCCGGATACCGTCCCGGTGGAGTTGATGTTATCGGCTCTAAGGGCGCGAACCATCAGATAAAGGAATGGGAAGAGCAAACCGGTGAAAAAGCCATGTGGAATCCTACACAGTTTTCCGGTACACCAACTTACCACCATTTCAAAACCGTCTGGTTTGTTGATACGTTTGTAGAAAAGTGGCTTGGCACTGTTATTTACAACCCAATTCTCTATTATATCATTGGCGCGTTTGGAATGTGTCTGCTGTTTCGGCAACTGGGATTTCATCCGCTATTGCGGCTATTTGGAGCACTTGCTTTTGTGCTTACAGTACATTGGGCAACGCTACTCGACATCGGACACTTCATGAAATTTCGCCCGATTATGCTGATTCCTCTGCTGGTTTTTACATTTATACAGCTCTGGGAAAAACCAAAATTATTGTCTTTTGCCAGCTTTGCAATTGTGCTTGCCTGGCAGATTCGAACCCAGCATTTTCAGATAGTGTTTTATACAGCCCTGATGCTTATTTTCATCGGTAAAGCACTGTTGTGGACAGCTATCAGGAAAAAAGAACAGTTTATCACGCGATTAATATTAATGTTTCTCGCTGGATTTCTCGCGATTGGAATTGTCGCGCAACCTCTGGCATCAATGAAGGAATATACTCCGTTTTCGATTCGGGGTGGAACTGGCGAAGCAGAGTCCGATGAGTCAAAAAAATCTACTGGTGTCGATATTAATTACGCTACTAATTGGTCGCTTCACCCTTCTGAGGCTATGGGTTTTGTTATCCCACGCTTCCATGGTGGAGTTAGTTCTGAGTATTACCACGGAAGCGAGAATCCGAATCTTACCGGAAAACGCGTACCTGGTTACTGGGGACACATGCCGTTTACGCAAACATCCCAGTACATGGGAATTGTTATCGTATTTCTGGCATTGCTTGGCATAATGGTTTATTGGAAAAAACCGCTGATTGTTTCGCTTGTAATGCTGACTTTGTTTTCTTACCTGCTGGCAATGGGCAGGCATTTCAACTCGTTATATCAGTTGTTTTTCGACTGGGTTCCTTTCTTCAATAAATTTCGCGTTCCCGCCATGATTGTGGTAATAATAAATGTTAGTGTAATTTTTCTGGCAATGTTTGGACTAAAGGCTTTGTTTCAAGTAACTAATGCCGACAGAAAGAAGCTGTTGCAAAAAGCTGTTATCGCCGCGGGCTTACTGCTTGTAATTGCATTGGGAGCTTTTGCGGTTTCGGGGAATCTGGCATATACAACCGCACAGGAAACAGCCCAACTTCAACAGCAATATGGGGCTAATGCCGGTCGTGCTCTGGATATGTACAAGGATTTTCGCAAAGAGTTCCTTACTCAGGATACTAACCGGATGATTCTTTATCTCCTGTTGACAATATCTCTGGTGATTGGATATCTTATAAATCTGAAGAATGGCAAAGGTATTCTGACAAACCGCTGGCTTATGGTGGGGCTACTTCTCGTGCTGATGGTTATCGACATGGGATTAATGCAATCCCGCTACTTATTACACAAGGAGAATAGCGTATTTACTAATCTTCGTAAAGACAGACACTTAGAAACCTCTCATTTTAAGCAAACCCCGTTAGATAAATACATGATGGAGCAACAGGATGAAGCACTTGAATTTGGCGAAAACCGTGTCTATCCGGTTGTCGCCAATATCTGGAACACCAACGATTATGGTTATTATCATCAGCCAATCGGAGGGTATAGCCCGGCAAAACTCCGTGTTTATCAGGACTTGAAAGATTTTGGCACCATTGACGGACAATATCATTTTACGAGAAACATTCCAGATATGCTCAACGCCCGTTTTTTCCTATCCGAAAGAGAGTTAACTACCCTCTATCCGGGATTGCGAAAAGTAAGTAGCGCGGAAGGTACGTTTCTCTATGAAAACCCTCACGCCGCAGGCAGAGCTTGGTTTGTTGAAAACTATGTGGTGGAAACAAGCAGGGCTGATCGCTTCAAAAGAATGCGAGACGCAGAATTCGATATACACAACACCGCGATTCTTGAGTCGGAATTGTCGGAGCAGATAAATCCACCGGACAGCCTTGCCTCGGTGAAAGTAATGATTTTAACTCCTCATAAAATAAGCTTCGAGACGAGCAACAGGGAGAATTCGCTACTTGTTGTTTCGGAAGTCTTTTATCCTGTTGGCTGGAAAGCGACAGTTGATGGTAACGAAACACCGATTTACAAAACTAACCATGTTCTGCGTTCTGTCTATATTCCGGCGGGAAAACACACAGTAGAATTTAGTTTTAATCCACCCGCGTTAGGTTTTCCTCATTACATTTCTTTATTTTGTACGCTGGTAATTTTTCTTATATTGTCAGGAGCAATTGTAATGCGGTTTCGGCTTGCTAAAGCTGATTCCGCATAATTGAGTTGTTGTCTATATCGCGGTTTAGCATCAGGTATCTATTCCTTCACATTTGGCGTATTATAAAGCCTGTTTCAATCGTTATTTATCTCAACCATTCATTGCGGTATTGATGAATATTTTACGATCGAAACGTGTCAGGTTAGCCTTAATATAAGAGAACAATTTCTTGTCCTTGATACCAACATCGTAACGTCCTTCGGCAGTTGGATTCTTACTCTTCTTAATTACGATTTTGGTGAATTCCGGCATATTTGATACAACAAATTCCATTTGTCTTTGATTCAATTTTTCAAACATTTTCATTTTTCCTCCCGTTTTGTTCAGGCAAGGTTAAGTATTAGCATGTTGCGATTTACAGTCTGAATAGACACATCCAGAATAGAAGCAGCCTTGCCAATATCATATCCCGTTTCGTTAAGAATGGTGGATAGTTTCCGCCGCTTTTCATTCCGTACAGCATTGCTTAAACGGTGAAACGCATCAGCGTCTTTTATCTCCAGGTCATAAATCAGATTACCTTCATCAGTAAGGTTCTTTGTGCAAATAAGCTTCTTTCCCTTGGGTATGAGTTGCATAGCCATTATGAACTCGTCTTGCGTCAAATCGGATAAAACTTTCATGGTTACTCCCCTTTACTCTTTTGCCTTATTAAACGCATTGTTTATGCCAAAAGCACAGAATTACACATTTCGCTGTATTTATTGACGTTAGAATAATAGCAGATAGCTACATGTTTTTTGTTTCTGCGGTATCGCTTATCCAGATTCAGGGGATTCCCCGAAATCGGGTAGTGGATTAGTGAAGCTAACCCTTAATCAAATCAACCTATCATAGATGAATTCCTTTACATATTTCTCCCTGCCAGTAATCTCACCTCATGAAGCATAAGATAGAAACCGATATACAGTTTCTCAAAGGCATTGGCACCAACAGGGCAGAATCTCTGCACAAAATGGGGATTTATACAATTGCGGATTTAGTGGAATACTTTCCCCGCACCTACATAGACCGCCAAAGTGAGGAATACATAGCGGATTTGCCTATGGATGGTTACGCGGCTATTAGTGGTAAGGTTGTAAAAATCGAGGAAAAACGTCATCGCCAGAAGGGGCAGCAACTTAATCTCCATCTCTCAGACGGTGATGATATTTTTATCTGCACCTGGTTTCGGTATGGAGCATGGTTAACTGCCGCAATTAAAGAAGGTGCGGTAGTCTGGGTAAGTGGTAAGGTTACTGGCTTTAAAAAAATGAAGCAAATGATACACCCGGAGATTGAGATTCTCAATTCGGCTGGTGAAGATGATTTCTGGAAAACCCGAAGGCGGTTACCTGTTTATACTGTCAGTGATAAACTTACCGTTAAAGTGCTACGAAAACTGACTTTGAGAGCTTTTGAAGCTTTAGAGTTGGCTATCAGGGAAATACTGCCAGAAAATATCTGTGCTAAGTATAAGTTTCAAAATCGCTACAAAGCTTTGTACTCAATGCACTTTCCTGAGCCTGAGACGAATATCGAAACTATCCGCAAAAGATTTGTCTATGAAGAACTTTTTTTTCACCAGTTGATGCTTGCCAGAGTAAAACACGCGCGTACCGAAAATCGGCATGGCATAGCTATGAAATTACATAAAACTTTTACTACTACATTGAAGCTCGCACTTCCTTTTGAGTTAACATCAGCCCAAAAACGGGCTA
>JAIOTM010000260.1 GCA_021106755.1 Candidatus Cloacimonadota bacterium
ATGAGCCGAATCCTCTGGCATTAATCGAACTGTCAATGTTCGATTACCCCTTGCAAAATCACTCGTTAGATAATAATTTCAACCAGTTGGATAACCACAGCTACTTGGTGTTTGATGAAACTGGTTGCCGCGAGATTGAATATTACACTTACAAACCTTTTATTGAGAATTCAGGCAGCTTGTCATGGCAACAAACATACGAGCAAACTCCAGTTATCTTCAACAACATTATGGATACAATTACTGCTAATCTGCATAAATTAAATTCTGCTTTAACGAGCGGTTTTGACAGCCGGACAGTACTGTCAAACTTATATCATCAAGATGTTGACACAAAGTATTATAGTTGGGGGAAACCAGGCTCATTCGAGATTGAGATACCCAAAAGAATCTCTCGAAAACTTGGTTTGGATTACCGGAGTATCCTCTTTGAAAAGAAGTTTATTGATGATTACTCCTTCTATGCAGACCAAACTGCTTACTGGACAGATGGCACTGGAAACGCGAAACGAACAAATGTTATGTATTCACATTCACAGTTAACGTCTTTTAGTCGCAATATGATGACCGGATATTTCGGTAGCGAGATTTTGCGTCCGGTAGCAGCGAACACAACCATCCTGCGTCCCGCGTTAGTGAAGCTGTTTTTCAGCAAATATCCAGAAAAAGTTGTTGAAGAACTCTATCAGAGAGAGGTTAAAAAAGGATTTTTCACCACGGAGTGGTTACAGAAACATAAAGAAGAAGTTATTGATAATTCTCTGACTTTCTACAAAAAATCGTTCATTTACGATAAGCGACACCGCGATCTTTATCATTTCATGCTCAAAGATACTCTACGAAAATTCTTTGGACAGGAATATCATTCCTGTCGGATTCATTCTTGTATGCATACACCTTATTTCGATGACGAGTTTGTGGAATTCATTGCTCAAACACCCATTCCTGATCTGGAAGAAGATGGAATGGATAGCAAGAGTTGTAATCTGCGGTTAGGACAGCTTTTCTATACTCCAATTCTGGAGAAGAATCTTCCTCAATTGATGAAAATGATTACAGGCAGATTGTACTCTCCCGCCGCAGTAAAATCTCCTCTTTATCCATTAACTGTGTTGCCGGGATATGGATTGTACCGTTTCAAAAATAAGTTTTCGAAATATTTCCCATCCATGAATGTCTTCTCCGCTACCCTCTGGAACAAAAACTTATATAAAGCTCATTCAGAAGTTTTTGAGGATTCCAGAGAATTTTTATCACCAGTGAACTGGAAAGAGCAACAAGGATACTCGGAATTGGGCAAACATTTCGCTATGCGACGATGGTTATCCGACAAAATCTAAGCTTACCGGAGCAAGTAGATGCTGAAACAAACCTACCATAAATTACGAGCAACAGTAAAAAAACCACTTTATACTTTTGGGAAAAGACCGCCAGTTGTCCCGGCGAAACTTCCCGGAAAATATATCCCGGATGGATACAAAGCTGTTTTGATGATTTCAGCCGATTTTGAACTTGCCTGGGCTTGGCGATTTTCCCGCATAGAAAATCCAATCCAGCGTGCTCACAAAAAAGCCGCGCTTGCCTGGGCAAACATGTCAATAATAATGGAATTATGCGATAAATACGACATCCCTGTAATCTGGGCTACTGTAGGGCATCTGTTTTTGAAAGAGTGTTCTCCGGTTAATGGGATTCTTCACCCGGAAATAAAGCGTTTGAACCATTTCGAGAATCTACGCTGGGTATTCAATTCCGGCGACTGGTACCGGGATGATCCCGGCACCGATTTTAAGTGCGACCCACACTGGTATTGTCCCGATTTGATTAAACAACTGATAGAATCGAAAACAAAGCATGAGATTGCCTGCCACACATTTTCTCACATAGATTGCTCTGATAAACTCTGTCCTTCAGACGTGTTTCTTTCCGAGATTACCGCCTGCAAAAAAGAAGCTGAAAAACTTGGGTTGGCAATGGAGTCGTTTGTTCATCCGGCACATACAATTGGAAACCTCAAAAACCTTGCCGATAGCGGGTTTACTAATTTTCGCACTGATAAAGATATTCTCAGCTATCCTATTCACCATCCGGAAGGTATCTGGGAGTTGCAATCCAGTCAGCAAATGGTTTGGAATCCGTACTGGAGCGGGAGAAATCACGTTCAGGTCTATAACAGTATAGTAAGCAAGGCTCTACGCACAGGTACGGTATGCAATTTATGGTTTCATCCCTCAATGGCAGAGGCGTTTGCCACAGAAGTACTTCCGGGATTATTCAAGCATATAGAAAGTATGCGTGATAAGCTATGGGTAGGAACTTCCAAAGAGTATTGTCGGTGGCTGAATCAGGAGCATGGCTTAATCAAGTAACTGTTTGTAAAAATCAAAAAGTTTCTGTATATTTTTCGAGTAATCAAATTTATCCGCCATTTTCTTCCGTGCGTTCTCATGAAGTTTCGTAGTATCGTATTGGTGATTCAGAAGTTTTCGGAGCTTTTTCTGAAGATCATCAGGATTTTCGCATTCAAACAGTAGACCGTTAACCTCGTGGTCGATGATTTCAGAAGTTCCGCCGATGTCGCTTGCAACTGGAATCAGTCCCGCCGCCATATACTCAAGTACAGAGTTTGAAATTCCTTCTTTGTAACGGCGGGTAGAACATAGAACGCCAATATCACAATTAGCTATTACTTCTTCCACATTTGGTAACGAACCCATAAAATGTATTTGTCCGGCAAGTGGGGATGCCGCGTATCTCGTTTGGTATTTCTCTAAAAGAGGTCCCTTACCAAGTAAATAAATGCCATTGAGAAGTCCTTCTTCAAGGAGTGGGATAACTGCCGTGAAAAAAGTCTCGTGGTCTTTTTTGTCAGTAAAATTCGCAGTCATTACAATATTACCAGTATCACCGGAGCTTTGCTTGGTAAACCTGTCTAAATCAATGAAGTTGTCGATTACGAATCCATCTCGCACCTGGTAGTGTTTCAATCCTGCCATACTATTGCCGATTGCCAAATCCGAGTGATTAGTAAACCAGGTAAGAAGATGACTCATAATACCGGTTTCTCCACCCGTGTTCTGGATTGAGCCTTCAATAAATCTGCATCCTGTAATTCTGGCAATTCCCCAGATATAGCAAGTACCGAGAAGGCTCAGGCTATGAACAATATCTATATTGTACTTTCGAATCAGGTTATAATACTGGGCAAAATGTTTGAGTGTGTATCTATTTCTTCGGTTCAGCAATTCCAGAGTGGTGTGTTTTCTGTATTCAGATTCATATTTACCAGCGTAAAATGACGCGGTTACAGTATTGATGCCCTGTTCTTTACAGCCTCTGAGGATTTCAACTAAGTATCTTTCCCGTCCTCCGCGTTCTAAGATGTCGGTAATAAACAGGATATTCATATTAGTTTAATCCCCATCAAGCAGCACGGTTTTTAAGCAAGTAACTGATTGTATAAATCAAAAAGTTTTTGTATATTCTTTGTGTAATCAAATCTATCAGCTAATTTTTTCCGTGCGTTCTCCCGAAGTTTCGTAGTATCGTATTGGTGATTCAGAAGTTGTCGGAGCTTCTTCTGAAGGTCAACAGGATTTTCGCATTCAAACAGTAGTCCGTTAACCTCGTGGTCGATGATTTCAGAAGTTCCACCGATGTCACTTGCTACAGGAATCAGTCCCGCCGCCATATACTCAAGTACAGAGTTTGAGATTCCTTCTTTGTAACGGCGGGTAGAACAAAGAACGCCAATATCACAATTAGCTATTACTTCTTCCACATTGGGTAGCGAACCCATAAAATGTATTTTTTCGGCAAGTGGGGATGCCGCGTATCTCGTTTGGTATTTCTCTAAAAGAGGTCCTTTACCAAGTAAATAAATACCCTTGAGAAGTCCTTCTTCAAGGAGTGGAATAACTGCCGCGAAAAAAGTCTCGTGGTCTTTTCTGTCGGTAAAA
>JAIOTM010000380.1 GCA_021106755.1 Candidatus Cloacimonadota bacterium
AAGAGTAGCCCCCATGCCATCGGGTTCTACCGCCCAGGGGAATTCATCATCATACTCCACCGAGTCAATCAAGACTCCTTTATGGTAAAACAGTCTGAGCAACTCCCCTTTTCCGCTCAAACCAAAATCAAAATTGCCAATGCTACAATCTACTTCTGAGAAAAGCACTCTGAACTGTTCTTCAGTCTGGCACAATACAAGAAAGCCTCTGGCAGGAATTAGCTGCCCCTGAGCAAAGGTAAAAACATGGGTATCATCTTCATCTCTGAACTCCCAACCGGAGATATCAACAGCACTACTCTTTGGATTATATAACTCAATCCAATCTCCTGTATCGAAATCTTCAGCCGAATTGTAATTTATCTCATTAATAAGAACATCAAACGAGTCAGAAGACAACTCCTCAAACAGAGCTGTAATTGAAGTATTTTCATTCAGAGTAAAATCTACAGTTGGCAGAGTACTCTCCAATCCCTGCCATCCGACAAATCTATAACCATAGTTAGGAACAGCAGTAACACTCAAAGAGTTTTCTGTGAAGTATTTGCCGCTCCAGGGAAACTCGCTTATTTCAATAGAGTTCAGATGTATTGTTCCAGCCTCAGCCATATTAGCTTCGATAGTCAACTCGACAGGATTGGAATAATTCATGAAATCCTGAAAATGCCCAAACAAGAAGTCAGGTCTGTTTATGGCGAAATTTTCCACAACATCAATCGAAGCTTCCCAGTCATCTATTGCCTGCCAGCGTAAAATGTGTTTATCTATTTCATTGACTATTTGATTCCTTTTTTCACTAAGCTCTTCCAACAATGTTTCTGTTGAAAAAGTCGTATTCAAATGGTCGCAGAACAGTTGCACAAATTCTTCTTCAAAAGTAGCATTTGTTAATAGCTTTCGTAGCAGTAGAGTTGACCAGGGGGGATTGCGCGGATCGGTGCTTTCGGAATCTGTTATCCAAGGCATTGTTTCGTGCTGATAGGTAGAGTGTGCACTACCAAAACCATAATCCATATCAATCCGAATCCATCTCCATTTACCTGTATCGGTTGCATGACGCCAGTATTTGATGTTTTTCCCAGGCCAACCCAGATCACAAGCAAATATCTGGATTATGCAGGAATTGATAAAGTTAGTAACATCCATTTGAGTCTGAACATACAGGTAGTTCTCAGAAAGACTAATATCATTATCTGCTATAAAGTCGATGAATTTCAGATAATGAGTATTATTTTTTTCGATTGGGAAGTATTTCTTTTCCAGAAATTCGATTTCATCTTTAGATATATTATTGTGAGCAGCAATAAAACTTTCATTTACTTTCTCGCGAATATTAGCTATACCCCAATAAGCACCGTTGATATAAACATTTACAGGTCTGTACCCTTGTGACAGTACTTCATTGTTTTTATATAATCCGGAAATATACGCATCCAAAAACATTGTCTTGAACCAGTCCTGCCCGGAATTGCGTAAGATAATTGAATCAAAGCTGGTAATTTCAACATCAGGGAATAGCTTGTACTCTAATTTACTTGGTCCATACTTAGCTCTGAAGAAGATTGCCAATGATTTCTGGGGGAAACGTCGAGCTCCATTTCCGTGCATTTTTAATCCGGCGTTTATATTAAAACCCAATTCTCCATTCATTTCAAAAAATTCCACATGAACAGGTCTTTCCCAGTCCTGAAAAAAATTCGGGTTGAGTGGATCATCACCTTCGACATACATACCAATTTCTTCGTCGAATAGGTAATCAGGATTCGTTATTAACGAAACCACAGGTAAAGTTGATGATTCAAAGAAGAACGATTGTGTAGTAGTCTTAGAAGGGATTATCCCTTCTTTGAAAGCTCTTGCCCGAATAACTGAGGTTTCAGATATTGTAATCGGTGAGCAATAAACAGGAGAATTAATTGTAGGATTATCCCCATTAGTAGTAAAATGAATTTCTCCGCTGGAATTATCTGTGAATAAAGAAAAAGTTACTTCTCCAGTATAAAAGCCAGTTGGTTGTGAAAATCGTACTTTTTCTGCTACTCCTGAAAATCCTGCTCCCCTGTTTATATCCCCTGGTGTTGGTTTGCGAAAGAGTCGGATTTCTCCTGCTCCATCAGGAGTTCTTCCGATGGAAATATCTTCCGCAATTCCACCGCAGAATATGCTATCACTTACACAGAATGTCCCCGCTGGAGAGCATAAATAGAGAGTCTCATCCATTGAGTTTAACTTAAAACTTGTGTGCAAATAAGATTCTGTCATTTCCAATAATTCATTGGGTGGATTTTGTGGAAGTGTATTCCGGTTCGCACTAAGAAATGGAATTAGCGATAAATCACTACTGGATGATGTATAATTATGACATTGAATAGCAAAAATATTTGCCCCTGTCTGTAGCAATGACATGTCTATTGGATATTCTTCCAAAGGCAGTCCTCTATACAATTTTGCTTCATGGTAACCAGCACTTGCTCCTTGATTATTCACCGGTGGAAAACCATACATATTTTTTCGGGCAATTTCCACACCATTTATATATGCAACAAAACCATCATCATAATCAATGTGCGTAATGATGGAGTTGATTTCGTCAAGATTATCAAGTG
>JAIOTM010000019.1 GCA_021106755.1 Candidatus Cloacimonadota bacterium
CCAGCAACGTACGATGTTATGCCAGTATTCTATTCAACAATAAGATTTCCTCTGATTCATGCTACTGAATTAAGTATGATAAAGTACAACGAATCCTATGAGGAAATTGAAAATCAGACAATTGAAACTGCTGAAACAATCACCTCAATTTCTGCACACTACACCGAAGTATATGGACCCCAGTTGATATTATTTACCGGAGATATTGATGATCAATCTTTAATTAGAATATATTCCTTTGCAGATGTTATACAAAGAGGAGAAATCGGTTTGCCAGAGACTATCACAGAAATATGGGAGCCAGATGACGGATATTGTTATTTGATTGGAATGGACAATATTTATAGAGTTACCAACATTTCTGTATCAAACGACAACAACAAAATTCCAGTACTCGGTCTCAGCCTTATCAACTACCCCAACCCGTTCAACCCCGAAACAACCATCAGCTACAATCTGGCAGAACTTTCCTCTGTCTCTCTCAAGATTTATAATATAAAAGGTCAGCTTGTGCGAGAACTGGTTAATGAAAATCAGCAGACAGGTTCATTTGAAATTCTCTGGAACGGGACTGATTCGAAGGGTGAAGCAGTTGGAAGCGGTGTGTATCTTTACAAACTTGAAACTGACAACCAAGTACAAACAGGCAAAGCTGTGTTGCTGAAATAGGAGAGGAAATGACAAGATTATTTTGGATTGTTTTGGTTATGCTGAGTTGTGCTTTTCTGTTTGCTCAGATCGAGTATGAAAGAGTTGGAATTTTTCCTTCTGAAAATGGGCTTATTCAATTCTGCGATTTGGACAACGATGGTGTTGAAGAGATGATTACTCAGAGCGAGACCTCCATTGAAATATTTGATCGGAACCTTCAACTGATTGCATTATTTTCGAAAAGTAATCTAATCACACTCAATGAAACAGATGAAGAACTATCGAGTACAAGACCATTTGTACTAAGCATGTATCATCAAAATGGAGTGGATTACTTAATCGTGGCTTACTCTACATCAATACCTCAGCCGTCCTACTGGGAGCCAGAGACCCGGATCGTGCAAATAAATATTGATATTTTTACCTATCCCAATATGAGTTTGATTGAACATTATTCGGAATCTGGAGGACATAGTAATGATTATGATTTTCATTGTAATGATTCATCATCCTGGTTTAAAAACATGACAATCTTTAATGATAGGTGTTATCTTGGCGTTAGATGGCATCATAGTGAAAGTGGAATATGTTCAGGGTCATCGTCATCGAATACTACAAAAATGCATATTTATGACTTATCTAATATTGGCACTTTACCTTTAGAGCGACAACATAGAATCCAATATGCCGGATTGAAAACCTGTTTCCTTGATAACTTGTCACAGCAAGTAATTTCTCTTGATTACACAGAAGAAAGTAGTGAACTGGATGAGTATCATTCGCATTCCCAAACAATAAAACTGAATGAAGTGACTTTTGCACTCCAAGAGGAGATATACTCATACTATGGAGACTATTACGGTCTTTCAGTGCCGTTAAGTGCAGGAATTACTCCAGTAAGGATTTCGCCCTATAACAAATTCCCGATTCTATACAATATAATCAGATTTATTAATTTAGATCGCGAAGAATTTAATATGTGCAGATTCAGCGAAACTGGTGAAGGTATTGAATATCAGAGAACTATAATAGCATCTGAAATAGTGAAAGCTTTTGCTCATTACACAGAATTATTTGGCGGAGAACTTATATTAGCAAGTGCTGTTATTGATAGTCAAAGTATTTTGCGAATTTATAGTTATTCCGATGGGGTAGTGCGGTTGGAAATGCCACTGACAATTGAAATAAATGGTTACTGGGAACCTGGAGATGGAAATCTCTACCTTTTCGAGAATAACACTCTTTACCGGATTGTTAATATTACAGTAGATAATGACGATAACGCAATTCCGAAACCGAAATACTATCTTACTAACTATCCCAATCCATTTAATCCTGTGACTACTTTCTCATACAATCTCGCGGAGCCTTCAAAAGTCTCTCTCAAGATTTATAATGTAAAGGGGCAGCTTGTGAAGTCACTGGTAAATAAATCGCAAAAAGCAGGTACATTTGAAGTTCTCTGGAATGGAACTGATAGCAACGGCAAAGCGGTCGGGAGCGGGGTTTATCTTTACAAACTTGTAACAAATAAGCAAATTCAAACAGGCAAAGCTGTGTTGCTCAAGTAGGAGGAAAAGATGAAAACAGTTTCAATGCTCACAATTATGATATTTGGATTGCTTTATGCAAATATTCTGGAACTGACAGATATCTGTAATCTTAATGTAACCTCCCGATATGGTGGCGGATTAGGTGCTATAGATTATCTGGAAGATGGAACTGACGACTTGTATGTAATGGAGCGGATAGAGGAAGATAATCAAGTAAACTGGTATATGGTGGTTTACTCAGAGGCAGGAAGTGAACTAACCCGTGTTCTTCTTAAGGAAGATATTGATGAGTCTTCATACATAGTTGGTATTATCGAAAATCTATCTTCTTTATTTACTTGTGCTGGAAATCAGTATTTGTTGGTTCCGTATTTGGATTTCCTACACGATTACGCTTCCCAACATTCAACAAACGAGGCTAATCTTGTTTTCAATCTCTATTCCTATCCGGGGATGTCGTTATTATCTTCTGCAAGCACCGATATTATCGAACTGCTTGATATTAGGAGTTACGAATTCTACAATGTGGGTTTGGAAGTATTGGATAATAAGCTATTTTTCAGCATGCGTCTCGGTTATTACGGCAATCCGCCAAGTGCTAATACTCATCTGTTTCGGTTGCATTTGGAAAACGAACAGCTTGTTTTTGATGCTGTAAATAACGGAACAGGTTTTCAATTGTATCGCCAACATGGACTGGATGAAATTCTCTCACTGAATTATACATATCATGATAATGATTTCGATGGTATGTATTATAGGTGGAAGTTAAATATGCTTTCAATAACATATCCTGATTCTGTTAGAGCCTATCCTGATTGTGTATGTTACGAAAGTAAGATGGTTGCTTGTCTTAATGCCGGGATGAATCAGAGCACTAATCCAATATTTTCCAGGATTCTTTATTGGAGTACAGTACCTCAGAACATACTGCAAATACATACTACAGATGGATTAACTATCTGGAGTGCTTCTCATTCAGCAGATAGCCAAAACGAGGAAAGTAGTAAAGGATTTAGTGTCAATATGCAGAACAATGGGAATTGCTTTGTTGAATATGTTTCTCCATGGTCAAATCAGTATCAATACAGAGCATCCGAGCAACGTGGTACAATAAAGCTTAGAAGTTCAACCGATGGTTCTATTATTGAAGAGAGTGCTACACCTGTTTTGTTCGATTTTCATGTTACAAGATCGGCAGGTCTCAGATATTTGTATAGCAAAACAGAGGATGGTATGGAAGTTTACAAACTAACAATTGCTGGTGTCCCCAATGATGAAAACGAAATACCCGTTCCAAGTCTCAACCTAACTAACTACCCCAACCCGTTCAATCCGGAAACCACCATCATCTACAATCTCGCGAAGCCTTCAAAAGTCTCTCTCAACATCTATAATGTAAAGAGGCAGCTTGTGAAGTCACTGGTAAATGAATCGCAAAAAGCAGGTACATTTGAAATTCTCTGGAATGGAACTGATAGCAACGAAAAAGCAGTTGGTAGCGGAGTGTATCTTTACAAACTTGAAACAGACAACCAGGTGCAAACAGGTAAAGCTGTGTTGCTGAAATAGGCTAAGTTATTGCCTTCACGTACAAAGCGGAGATTCGACAACGCCGCGTGTAAGTGTTTTTAAGCAACTCCTGGTAGATGAAATAAAAAAGAATAGAAGTTTATCCTTTTCCTCTTGACACCTTTTACCTCATGGAGAAGTTGGCAAAACGTTCCTGACGGGACGTTGTTTTTTTGGATAAAGTTTGAATTGATCTTTCACAAAGAAATAGAAGTGGAGTGAGTAAGAATCGCATTCGTGCGAGAGAAGTGAGATAGATTTTAATAATGAAG
>JAIOTM010000041.1 GCA_021106755.1 Candidatus Cloacimonadota bacterium
TAAGTGGGCGGTACTATTCGATTTCACAGCTTATTTTCCCGGAGATTCCTGTCAGTTTCAGGTGGAAGATGTAGTTATTTACAATCCGCTGGAGGATTTATCTAACAGCTTTACGGTAGAACTTCGCGACTACGATGATTCCGGGCAACCGGGAACCTTCATATCAGAATCAACTGCTTCCTCAACTACATACGGCTGGCAGACAATTAATTTTGGCAATGTCGGTACTTTCGAAAAAATATGGGTTGTTTTCTTATACGAAACAGCACTTAACAGCCGCTATATTGCCACCTCTTCACCCGACAATAACTATCCGCGCTGTGATGGAACCCACAGTTTCTGGTGGGAACAAGACCCGGACAATCCGCTTGCCGGTTACTATTATAGCATGGCTTCAACCAGCTTTCCAGCGGAATTTCTTGTTGGACTTACAGGTTTATTTATTCTGCCAGCAGGTCATACAGATTTAAGCATGACCGATTTTGTAATGGCTGGTGAAACCTGGCCTGGTGGTGAGCTTTACCCGCGGGTTACCATACGAAACAACAACTGGGATGATTACCCAAACACCGAGATAGTGATTGAAATAAATTCTCCCGGAACAAATCCAGCCGGAGATACGACACTCCTGCTTGATGTTGGACATATTGATGGCTTTTCGGAAGTTACTTATAGTAGCCCGATGCCATGGACGTTGCCAGAACCCATAAGCCAGTATGAGGTAACAGCAACAATAATTTCTCCTGATTCTATTGAAAGCAACAACAGCCGCGATTATGATTTCGATACTTTTACTACCCCCCGCTCGCATATACTGATTGAAAATATGCTACGAACCGATATGAGTAGTCTCGATACTATCTGGCAGGAGCAAACCTCGGAGGAAATGCCCGATGATGTCCTGATTATCAACTGTTTTCCCGACATTTCCGACTCAACCTGGTATTTTCCGGGAAGTCTCTACCGCTTTAATTATTACGCGCTTTCGGGTTTACCCGGCACAGTGGTAGATGGTGAGTATATTATTCCGGGATTTATAGCCGGGGCTTATCAGGACAGTCTTAGTTCAGCTATTCTTTCAACTGATAACAGAGGTGGATTTCTGGAGATTAGCTACCTGCAAATCGCTAAAGCCGATGATGATTTTGTAGATGTCTATTTTACTTTAGAGAACGATTTTACCCACGTCTTTCCCAATTACGTTTCATCATGTAAGCTTCACGCCGCGATAGTGGAAAACGGTTTGACTCTCGCCGGAGATTCCATTCCCGGCTATACCATGTTGAGTATGGTCTCAGGAGCAGATGGGTTGCCGTTGCAGGGACTGACTTTTGGTGTTCCGGTTATGGATGGAGATTTCTACTACGATACGTTAATAATTAATCCAATACATGCAGGAGATTACGATGCCAACCTGAATAACCTGCACCTCGCAATGTGGATTCAGAATGAGGACACGCACGAAATCCCCTGGATTGAGATATATTCTCTCGAAGATAATCAGGTTGGAAACACAGCGGATGACATCCCCCCTGTCACTCAGATGAGCATCTATCCTAATCCTTTCCGGCAAAATCTTACTATCGAACTTCCCGCCAGCGAAACCCGAAACGCAGATGACATCATTTGTAATATCTACAATATCAGGGGACAACTCGTAAAACGTCTTGAGCAATCGGCTACCGAAGCGATTCCGCGGATAATCTGGAACGGAGCCAACGAAAAGGGAAAACCGGTTAGCGATGGTGTTTATTTTGTCCGTGTCAAGGCAGGAGCAACAAACTGGCAAACCACGAAATGCATGCTGATTAAGTAATTTTTCTATGAGCCGATTCCTAAAGATTTTTTCCAGAGAATTTGTTGAACTTGCCGGAGCGGTACATATTCATACGGAGTATTCCCACGACAGCGAAGTACCCCTGGAAAAAGTTATTCGGGAAGCCCGTAGAGCCAGTTTAGATTTTCTCTGCATTACCGATCATCACACATTACAAGCCAATGAAGCAGAATACGAACGTCATCCTGACAATCCAATGTTGATTGTGGGTGTTGAAGTAAACGACACGGAACTAAACAACCATTATCTAATATTTAACACCCAAAATATTTACACCAGACGTCCGGCACGGGAGTACATGAAACTTTATAGCGAGGAAGGAGCTATTGGGTTTATTGCTCATCCTCGCGAAAAACGAATATGTAAACGCTATCGAAAATACGACTGGACTGAGCCGAATATGGAAGCCGCGGCGGGACTGGAGATATGGAACTATGTTTCAAGCTGGGTTGGTAACTTGAAACCAACCATCAACGGAATCTTCTCCGCGTTGTTTCCCGATTGTTTTGTACGTCGTCCGTTACCGGAAAGTCTGGCTCTTTGGGACAAAATGCCCGACAAAGCGGCAATAGGCTCAATAGACGTTCATGAGCACAGGATAAACCTGCTGGGACTTACAATAAAAATACTGACCCATAAACAGCTTTATCAGCGAATTCGAACCTACGTACTGTTACCAAAAGACGTACTTCCAACTTCCCAATCTGTTATAGACGCGATGGCGAAAGGAAACTCCTACATCTGCAATTGCCACGTTGGCTATCCCTATAATTTTTATGCTGGAATCAGCGGCACTTCCGGCGAAGCTGTTTCGGGTGAGGAAGTACCATTCTGCGAGAATCAGTATTTGTATTTCCTGCTTTCCCAAAACGCCAGAATTGCACTGATGCGGGATGGAAAAGAAATTGCCAGAAAACATGCTCAAAGAGGAAAATTTCTTATTCCAGGTCCAGGCTACTATCGACTTCAGATAACTCGCTTTGGAAGAGGCTGGATTTACACAAATCACATACACGTAACCAAATAAAGAAAGGAAAATATGGAAAAGATTTTCACCGAAAGCCTGTACGCTCACGTAAACGAGGAAATCATCAGCTACTTTATGGTTGCTCAGAAAGAGCTTCGTGAAGGCAATAAAAGCAAATATATCCGGCTACGGCTGGCAGACAGCAGTGGAACAGTTGCCGCCAACATCTGGAACAACGCGGCGCATTTCAACAAAGAGTTCGAAGAAGGAGACATTGTTAAAATCAAGGGAATTGTCATTACTTACAAAGACCAGGTTCAAGTGACAGTAAACAAGATTCGCAAAGCCGATGACAATGAATACGATCTTAGTGAATTTATCCCTAAAACAAAAAAGGATGTGAACGAACTAAGCGACCAGTTGTTCGGCTATATCGACTCCATAGATGATGAACCACTTCGGACTTTGTTGACAAATATTTTTGAGGACAAAGATATTTATGCCCTGTTTATGCGCTCACCTGCCGCGAAATCCTGGCACCACAATTACATGGGTGGTCTTTTAGAGCACACTGTTTCTGTTGCGAAAATCTGCGATTTTTCCGCGAAAATGTATCCCGTGCAAAGAGATTTACTCATTACGGGTGCTATATTGCACGACATTGGCAAGATTTACGAATATAACATGAAAACAGCGATTGATTTCACGACTATGGGGCGTTTGATTGGGCATATTCCTCTCGGAGACCAACTGATAACCGAAACAGCCGCGAAAATCAACCTCTTCCCCAAAAATACACTGATGAAGCTTCGCCACTTAATTCTGGCTCACCACGGCGAATACGAAAAAGCATCTTGTCGGTTACCGCAAACTGTAGAAGCTGTTGTTTTGCACTTCGCTGACAATCTGGATGCTCAAACCATAGGCGTAAGACAGTTAGTAGAGGTAGCCGAGAAAACAGACGCGGAATGGACTGAATACGACCGCATGAATAATCGCTATTTCTATCTTGGATAAAATGTTCCAGACGGCTGTTCTTGCCAGCGGCAGTAAAGGTAACGCGATATTAGTCCGTACAAAATCTGCCAAAATACTGATAGACGTGGGATTATCCGGCAAGCAGGTATTTGCCGCAATGGAAGCTCTGCACTTAGACACTCAGCGTATCGATGGGATAATACTCAGCCATGAGCACTCAGACCATCTGAGGGGATGTGGAATTCTCTGCCGTAAACTGAAAATTCCGCTATATGCCAGTTATGATACTTACTGCGTAGCTCAACATAAAATTGGGAAGCTTCCCGTTGGTGTTCAACATTTTAAGCATGGTTGCGATTTTACTATCAAGGATATTGTGATACATCCATTCGCCTCCTCGCATGATGCGGTGGACAGTAGCAACTTTACTCTTCAAAATGGAGGAGAAAAACGTCTTGGCGTTATTACAGATACAGGCTTTGTCACCAATTTGTTAGAACTTAAAACCCGTGACTGCACAACCCTCATACTCGAAAGCAACCACGATGATGACCTCTTAATGAATGGACCTTACCCCTGGCATCTCAAGCAGCGAATTCGCGGTCGCCTGGGGCACCTTTCAAATCTTCAGGCGGTGGGATTAATCAGCAAAGTAATTCATCCACAATTGAAGAATCTCATTCTTGCGCATCTGAGCGAGGTAAACAACACTCCGGAAGTAGCGGCAGAAACCATGCGTGGTTTTTTAGACACTATTCGTCATAACGCCCGTTTGATTATAGCCGGACAATACAAACCTACCGAGATAATTGACATTTAACGCCGAGAAACAGCTTGTAGGGTTGCTATCAGCAAGGTTATTTCACTACAATTATTTTAGATGTAGCCGTAAACGAACCTGCTTTGATTTTGATAAAGTATAGTCCACTTGCAGGAAGAGGTTTTGACGGAAAAATTCTGATTCTGTGAAATCCTGTGCTGAGTGATGGATTATTATAAGATGAAACCTTTCTGCCTTTGATGTCGTAAACAGAGAACGAGACGGGAACTGGCTGAGGAAGACTCAATTGCACTCTTGCGTCGATAGATGCAGGATTGGGAATACTCCAGAAGGTACTTTCTGTAATTTCCTTGTTATCTTCAATACTAACAATATCATAGACATGGATGAAGTCTGGTTTGGTATCTGTCAGGCTTCGACCAAAACCAGTAATCGTGAGAGATGGAGAGAAAATCCCGTCTGTTGGAAATATGTGGAGTGGATTCTGCAATGTATTGTCTATCGTGCCATCACCATCAAAATCCCATGCCCAGCTATCTGCTCCTATTGACTTATCCTGAAACTGTACTGTAAGCGGTTCGTTTCCTGAAGGTGGTGTAACATCGAAATCACATTCGATGCCGAAGCGGTAAAATCGAACCTGGTAATCCGCCGGAGCAGAGATTTTTGCATTGCAACCGATAACAAATCCTATGTCAGGTGAAAGGCAAATCGCTACCGCGGAATTAATATAAATGCCTGATATCTGGTGGTCCCAAAGAAAAGTTCCATCAACCGCAAATTTTATAATCCAGGCATCTCTGGTGGGTGAGAAAGATTCGGTAGAGCCAATCGCGATGCAGTTTCCATCTCCGGTTAAGACTATGTCTCTGAAATATTCGTGCCA
>JAIOTM010000157.1 GCA_021106755.1 Candidatus Cloacimonadota bacterium
AAACCATTCAACGGTGCTGAATTACTTGCCCGGGTTCGTACTCACCTCGAATTAAAACATACACAAAACAAACTGATAAGCACGAATAAGAAGCTGGCTCTTGAAGTGGAAGAACGCAAGCAAGCCGAAGCTAAGGTCAAAACCCTCTATCAGGAACTACTGAACGATATGAAAACTGCCGCCTTAGTACAAAGCTATCTCATTCCCAGCGGAATTCGATTCTTAGAAAATTTTGTGTTCTCTTCTTATTACTCCCCATCCTCCGATGTTGGTGGAGATTTATTTGACATTATTCCCCTTGGCAATCACAGGTATATACTTTATATTGCGGATATTTCCGGGCATGGAATCAAAGCGGCACTTTTAATGACAGCAGTAAACTCTATTATCCGTATGATTGTGTCTGTTAGTGAGGATGGGAATCCCGGAGCAATTCTGGAAAAATTAAACTACACTATTATGGGTAACCTGTTCAGCCACACAAAGCATTATATGACTATCCTGATGGGACTGCTTGATATGGAATCGAAAACTTTCAGTTATATCAACGCGGGGCATCCTCCGTTTATTGGATACAATCACGAAACCAATTGCACGAAGATATTTCTGGATGAAAAAGGAGCCATTCCAATTGGCTGGAAAAAAAATTTCCAATACGCGAAAGAACCTGTTCAAACAATTGCACTTGATTCGGAAACCACTTATTTGCTCTACACCGATGGAATTTTTGAAAGCTTTACAAAAAACGCGGAAGAACTCGGTATTCACGGGCTGGCTTCATTTATAGAAAAATTGAACATGAACGATTCTCACTTCTTTATTCCCCAAAAAATAAAAAAGGGTCTGATTGATAAGGATTACAACACAAGTGCGGACGACTTTACTCTCATGGGCTTCAGCATGATGGAGGAATCGCTTTCCCGGAACTCCAGTACTGACAACTTTCGGATAATTCAATTTAAGCCTGAAATTGGCAGGAAACAAGAGTATTTACAGGAAGGTTTGCAATTCATCGCTGATAAATCAGAGGATGCGGAAAAGAGGGCATTGTTTGAGCAATTATTCCGCGACTCTCTGAAATATACTCTGGAGCGTTGCAGAGATATATCCGAAGAAATGATGATTACTTTTGTGCTGAAATCCGGAAAGCAATCAGAGCTTCATGTATTCGATTATGGTCAACCATGGGATTCTGAACGGCTACCTGACATTCCGGCAGAGGATATTCGAAGCTTTCAGGTACGCCGCTGGGTAAACATCAACGAAACGGTTATATCTATTTAATCTTTCCATGAGCATGTCTGAAAATCGACATTCAGGGATGATGGCGAGAAACCGTTCAGTTCCTTGAAATCGAATCGGAAGGTACGTTTACCGCTTTCAACATTCAGCTTTGCTTCAATAGGCATTATAACTTCAACAGTGTTGCCGGACTCAATTTTATCAAGATAAGTTTGCTGGTATCGCAAGTATCGCGACTTCTCAGGTCGAATGAGAATTGTTATCCCCAGAGCAGGACCAAAACCTGTGTTCCGCAACTTGAGGGTGAAACGTCCTTTTTCGCCCGCGTCAAGACAACCATTGCCGGAAGGTTCAGAAAAAGTGGCAGTTGCGGTAATAATTGGTGGCGGTTCGTAGGTTTCATTTCTGGAAACTTGCGGGTTGATAAGCGTTCGCAGTAAATAGGCTTTATTCTCTTGCTCCGAAGATAGCAGGTAACAACCGTCAGGACTCAATGCTAACTTTTTAATGGGCGAATTCCGGTAAAACTGCTTCACTATTTCCCCTGTCTCAATATTGGTGAAGCGGATTGTCCGGTCGTAACTACCACTGATAAGCACTTCATCTGAGTGACTGAACAGAGCAGAATAGACTGGACCATTATGTCGGAATCTTTTCGCGAACTTACCGGTTTTCAGGCTGAATATCCGGGTATAAGCATCGTGGCTACCTGTGGCAAGCCATCTTCCATCTGAGGAGAATGCTACTGATGCCACCGCGTCACTATGTTGAAACTCGTGTACAAATTTATTAGCCTTAAAATCGAAAATTCTGGCAAAATCATCGTTAGATGCTGTGGCAATAAAATTGCCGTCAGGACTGAAAACGACATCCCGTATAACATCAAAGTGACGAACGCGGGTTACTTCACTCCCTGACGGTAACTCGTAAATATGCAGGTGCATATCCCAGCCACCGACAGCGAGAAAACATCCATCAGGACTGAATGCCAGCGAAGTGATTTCGTCCCGATGCCGTATTTGCAGAAGTTCTTCATGCGAAAAGAAATCGAAGAGACGCACTCGTCCATCGCGAGTACCGGTTGCCAGTTGCTTGCCGTCTATGCTGAACGCCGTAGTGAGAACGCGGGAGTGGGAGTGCTCGTAAGTATCAAGCTTCTCGTTGGTGTAGCAATCATATACCGAAACATTGAAACCACTGGCAACTGCGATATATCTACCATCCCAGCGGAACGAACCTGAATTAACCTCACTCGTTTGCGGATATTGAGCAACTTCAGGTAGCTCGATTGCTACTGCCGATGTAGTTGAATTTTTTGTGATTAAGTCGAATCTTGCCAGAGTAATTCGAGAACCGGAATCGACTACAAGAAACAGCTCTTTTGTCAGAGAATTTGGGTTTTGCTGAAAAATTTCAACTAATTCCGAAGACAGAAGCACCTTTGTCCGGGATGTTTCCTGTTCAAAATCGTAATGAGTGAACTCGAAAGAGGCAAATCCCGTTTTTTTATTATAGTCGGTTAGTTTTATTGAAATATTGCGAGTCATGAAAAGACGATTATGCAGAGATTGTATCTTTTGCCACAGGTTTCCGATAAATTTTTTCTGAATACTCTCAGCTAACGCGAATCCCTTGGTTCTTCTGGAAAAGTAGAGAGTGTCCGTTTCAGTAGGTGCAATGGGCTGAAAGAGAGGATTCTCTGAAAACTCGTTTTCTAATTGGTTCAGCCACATCTGATTCTGACGTAGTATCTCCTTTCTCGCGGTGGCTATCTCAAGCATAGTTTCTTTAATTGTAGCACCATAAAGTAAGGAAAA
>JAIOTM010000284.1 GCA_021106755.1 Candidatus Cloacimonadota bacterium
ATAAACAGGAACAACTGTCTTATTGAACTTGTAACCGTACAATTTCTCAGCAATAATGAAAAGCCCCTTCATCACGTTTTCCATCTTGAAATAGGGGCGTAACATTTCACCATTAAAAATCGAATTTCTGTTTTTTGAGCTTTTCGGAGTAGAAAGCAACATCCCAGGGCATTAACTCTGTTACTCCATCCGCTTTTGCCAGTTCCTGAAGCTCCGCGACCTCCTTTTCAGCTACATGCATTGCTTTTTCATATATGCGGTCGAGAAAATCAAGAACATTCTGCGGCTTTTCTGCCATTCGTTTTACCAAGGTAAAATCCGCGTGAGTATTATACCCTAACAACTTCGCACGTTTTCCCCGTAATACAGTAATTCTGTTAACAATTTTCTGATTGTCGAACTCGTCTTTGTATGATCGGGATGAACTCGCACGGGATATTTTCTCGCGCAGTGTCCGGTTTTCAGCATACGTAAGAACAGGCAAAATGCTGGATTGCTGTAAAGTGAACATCCAGCCACCGTCTTTACCACGCTTTTTGGCGTTGTAAGCGGCAGCATTGAGAGCACCTTCCGGTAGCCCGGTGAGTTCTTCCTTATCTGTAATATGGAGCGAGAACTTATTAGTCGCGTTCAAAACATTCTGCGAGAATTTGAGGTTGAGAATACTGAGTTCCTTGTTAATCTCCTTCATCTTCTCCTTATCCTCACCCACGAGCATTGCTCCGCCGCGCACAAAGTTATCGTAAGTTTCTTCGATAAGCGTCACGGTTTCCGCATCCTCAGAATATTCTTTCCTCGCGTTGTAGATTGCCTTGATACTGGCAAAGAGTTTGTCGTCTGTATTGATTTTGCTATTGAATTCGGACATCAGAGGGGACAACTCCTGCCCAAGTGCTTTGAACTCGTTGTCCGAATGTACGCTATAAAGATTATTATATACTCCATAAACCACAGATAAGTGCTCACTGCCATTATCTAAGGCAAGAATGGTATTCTCGAAAGTTGGTCTTTCCGGATTGTTTCGTACCAATTCAAAATTTGCTTCCGCCTCATTAAGGGCGGCGAGTATCGCGGGCTTAAAATGCTCCAGCTTGAATAGATTAAATGCTATTGCTTCATATTTTCCGACTCGTTTGTCGGAAACAAGTGGATTCTCAGACATGTTTTCTCCTTTTTATCGTTGAGATTAGTTTATCTAATGTAATCAATTGCAGTTCAGTATCAGCACATTCCCTGTACAATGGTTGCCGGAAACGCCACATTTCCTCTAACTTTTTCCGGGTGAGTTGCGGGCGGTTATCTCCAACTACAAGCTGACTATAGCATTGCTGAAAAGGAACACTGAGCCAGATAGTAAAATTCTCCGGTTTCTTCAACCAGTTACGATTCGGCTCGCGCTCGACAACTCCTCCCCCAGTGGAAACAATACAATCCAGCGGTAGTGATTGCAGAGCTTTTTCTTCCTGATTACGGAAATATGCTTCGCCTTCTTCTGTGAAAATCTCGCGAATAGTCCGATTTTCGGTTTCGATGATAATATCATCAATTTCATACATAGGTATTTGCAATGATTCTGATAGTTTTTTTGACCACCAGCTTTTACCACACGCCATAAAACCAATAATAACAACTCTGCCCATTATTGAATTTCTTTCAGGCGGCGTTTTTGCTCCCGCTCTACATCCTTTTCGCGGATGCTTTCCCGTTTATCGTAGGTGTGTTTTCCCTTAGCGAGTGCTAACAGCACCTTGCACAACCCGTTATCATTGATGTATATCTCTTTGGGAACAACTGTCAACCCCTGCTCATCTACTTTTTTTCGTAAACGGCGGATTTCCCGCTTGTGAAGCAGGAGTTTGCGAGGTCGGCGAGGTTCATGATTGAAACAAGTTCCTTTCTCATAAGGGCTTATATGCAGATTGACCAACCAGGCTTCGTTGTTCTCAAATCGAGCGTAGCTGTCCCGGAAATTTACTTTGCCTTCGCGAATGGATTTTATTTCGGTTCCCACGAGAACAATGCCAGCTTCAATTTCATCCAGAAAAAAATAATCATGTGATGCCCGGCGATTAATGAACCGCCTGACCTTCCCCTTATCCGAATGTTTTGCCACTATGCTTTTACCGTTATACTTTTGCCAGAGATTGTTTGTAGGCTGTCAGGGCACGTTTGATTTCGGGATGTTTAATTCCCAGAATCTGGGCGGCAAGAATAACAGCGTTTTTCGAGCCATCTACCGCAACGCATGCCACCGGCACTCCCGTTGGCATCTGAACTACCGCGTAAAGTGCGTCAATACCAGCCAAAGCTGAACCAGACAGTGGAACTCCAATTACCGGTAACGTAGTATGAGACGCAACTACTCCCGGCAGGTGCGCCGCCATTCCAGCTACGGCAATAATTACTTCAACACCTTCCTGTTCCGCGTTTTTAGCTAACTTCGCGGTTGCGTCGGGTTTGCGGTGGGCAGATGAGATATGAAAATCGTAATCAATACCAAACCTATCCAGAAAGGACTTTATATTTTCTCCATGAGCTAAATCACTTTTGCTACCAAGAATGACTCGAACTAACGACATATTTTCTCCATCTTATTTGCTTCGGAATACATATCACCTGAAATGCACCTGCTAAATTGTTCAACCAGATTTTTTGCATCTGACAATCTATAAAGAGAGACTGACTCGCCACAAAACGAGTCCGCTCATTGCAGTATCCCCTGAATTGTTCCGGTTATAGAAGCATTTCGCCTATTTCTCTTCCTTATTCGCCAGAATTGAATCAGTCAGCATATCATAAATTTCTTCTGGCGAGTCTGAGTTTATCAGGTTAAGTCGATTCTCATTCTTCATCAGAAAACGTGAAAGGTATGACAGCGAGAAGAGATGCTGTTTGTCGTTATGCAACAGCAACATGAAAATCAGTTTGACTCCTTTTTTGTCGGGAGCGTCGAACTCAATACCCTCTTCGGATTTTCCGAGAAGGATACAGGGTTTCTTAATCTTTGATGGATGAGGATGGCGTGGATGCAGGAGGGCTGTTTCTTTGCCAATGGCAGTAGAAACTAATTCTTCCCGGGCAACAACAACCTCGTACAACCAGCGATGATCCCTGACAATTTTTAACGATTTGGCAAACTTTGCCATCTCGGCAATCGCTTCATATTTGTTATTAACTTCAATGCCCAGTTTAACATGCTGGATATTGAAATAATCTACAAAGCGACAAACTGTTCGCCGCAAAGCCAATTGCTCTTCATCACTTTCACTCATGTTTGCCAGCCATTCTTTAATCTCATGCTTGTCAATTTTGTAGGTTCGACCGGACTTGTAAACTTCTAACACTCCTGTGTTAATAATCTCACTTACCACCTGTTCTTTTAACTTGAGAAACCGGGCAGCTTCGGAGATTGTAATAAGCTTTCTGGCCATTTGTACTCCTTATTTTTTATGCATATCAAACCGCAGTATATTTTATGAAAAATGGTTTCATAAGTCAAACTTCTTCTGAAAAAAATGTGTGAGCCTGATAAAAACAGCGTTGGAAAAACCATAAAACAGGCTACAAAACTACCAATAATAAATCATCTTCAGGAAATATTTGACAAAATATTCGCTGTTTTTTCACTAATTCTATTCTGCTGAAGTAGCTCAGAGGTAGAGCAACTGATTCGTAATCAGTAGGTCGGGGGTTCAACTCCCCCCTTCAGCCTGCACAACATTAAATAGAAAAAAAGACCAGGATTACCCGGTCTGAGTTTATTAATCGTTCAATAAATTATCCGGCTGTTGGCTCCAGTCTTGCTATTGCCCGGCGTAGAGCTATTTCTGCTCTACGGAAATCAATTCCGCTGTTAGCAGGCTTATTAACCCGCTCCATTGCCCGCTGACGAGCCTGTTCTGCCCGACTTGTATCAATTTCGGAGTGATGTTCTCCAATTTCACAAACTATGTGAATACAGTCAGCCTCCACAGTTACAAAACCATCATGAACAACATAGTGGTCTATCTCTGTGCCTGTATAGCATTTGACAACTCCGGGACGGATACTTGTTATCACGGGTGTATGTCCGGGTGAAACGCCGAACTCACCCTCAACGCCCGGTACAATTATATGTTCGAACTCTTTCTGAATCAGAATCCGGGTAGGCTGGATAATCTCCA
Source organism: Candidatus Cloacimonadota bacterium (assembly GCA_021106755.1). GTDB lineage: Bacteria > Cloacimonadota > Cloacimonadia > Cloacimonadales > JAIOQZ01 > JAIOTM01. The sequence goes on from JAIOTM010000284.1 coordinate 4,164, forward strand.
GACGAATTTTATTCGCCGATACTTCTTTATTCATTTTTTTTCAGCTTCTTCATTTTAGCTTCAGCGGCTTCGATATCACCGACATAGAGGAAAGCCTGTTCAGGCCAGGTATCACAATCACCGTCGATAATCGCCTTGAAGCCGGCAACAGTGTCTTTGAGTTCCACATATACTCCCGGTACATTAGTAAACTGCTCTGCCACAAAGAACGGCTGTGAGAAGAAACGCTCAATCTTACGCGCCCTGTTCACTGTCAATTTGTCTTCTTCGGAAAGCTCGTCCATACCGAGAATCGCGATAATATCCTGAAGGTCTTTGTATTTTTGCAGAATCATCTGGCTTTGACGTGCAACATAGTAGTGGTCTTCGCCGACAATTCGCGGATCAAGAATACGACTGGTGGAATCAAGTGGATCAACCGCAGGATAGATACCGAGTCCTACAATACGGCGTGAAAGTACCGTTGTAGCATCAAGGTGAGAGAAAGTAGTTGCCGGAGCGGGATCGGTAAGGTCATCCGCGGGGACATAAATAGCCTGAACAGAAGTAACAGAACCATCTCTCGTAGAGGTAATACGTTCCTGTAAGTTACCCATCTCGGACGCGAGAGTAGGTTGATACCCCACTGCG
>JAIOTM010000142.1 GCA_021106755.1 Candidatus Cloacimonadota bacterium
ATGCAAATCAGGAAAAAATCAGATATTCAGACTGGCGTAAATGACAAAGCGACAGAGCAACAGGAAACAACCCGTGATTTGGTAAATTACCTGATCTTCTTAGATGGCATCTTTGTAACTAACCTCAACGAGTCCGAGTATCAATTCGATTTGGCGGGATTTACTCCCGGACAGAGTTACGCCCTTGGCGTTAAAGCCGCTTACGAAGGTGGGAATTCTGATTTAGTAACTATTGACTGGACTCTTACAAGCACAGGCAAAGATGATATTGTTCCAGTAGTTACTGCACTTAATGGCAACTATCCCAATCCCTTCAATCCTGAAACACGTATCAGCTTTGGACTGAAAAGCGCGGGGCAAGTTACTATATACATATATAACGCGAAGGGTCAGCGGGTTAGAGAGTTAATCAACTCTGAGATGGAAGCTGGTAACCACAGTGTTGTATGGGATGGTAAAGGCGAAAGTGGCAAAGCCGTAAAGAGCGGTGTTTTCTTTTACCGAATGAAAACCAATCGTTACACCAGTACAAAGAAGATGATTCTGATGAAATAATTCCCCTGAATTCAGGGTGTTACACTATAGGGAGCGGTGAAACCCGCTCCCTGTTTTTATCAGCTTATTTCAGCAATTTCAATTTCTGCGTTTTTTTCTTTATTGGGAGTCTTGAGATTGGCAAAGTGGATGCCGCTTTTCGCAGGAGACTACCGCAAAATGTAGGTTAAACCCAAATAATGCAGTAAAGATTCAAAAAATGGGTTAAATGGACAGACCTGCATTTGTTCAGGACAGGATACCAGTGTTATATCAAGCCTGAACTGACAACTTTATTTAGGACTGGACACACTTTTACTTCTGCGATCTTGTAGGGGTGTCCCTTGTGGGTACCCTCCCTTACTAATCAAACAACGGGAAATGGGCAACCAACTACAGACCCGCCAGAGACTGGCTTGCGGATTGCTACAAAGAAAAACCGTCACCTGATGCTTGACATGACACTAGTAAAGAAGGAACTGTGTAACGTAAGTCAGATTTTTCATCATTTTACGTTGCCTGATAAGTTCCATAATATCTTTTACAACTTTATCCGTTACATTATACTCTCGATTTGCGTTATTCATTTGAAAAAGCCACTAAACATGAATTGACAATAACGGTCTCGAAAATATAGTGGATAAAATGTAATCTTACAAGGATGGAGTATGCGATTCAAAATACTATCGCTAATGATTGTACTAATTTGTGGTCAGCTTTTTGCAGGTTCCACGTTTTCTTTTCATGACACACCCGAACGACAGTTTGGCTACGATGCTTACTCGGCGGGTATGGGATACTCAGGTAGCGGAGACCTTTTCCGGGTCAATTCTTCCTTAGTCAATCCCGCACTGATGGCTTCGACAGGCAGTGTTGTTTTTTCCGGCTCCGCTTCATTTGGCAATATCAAGTATAAAGACAGCACAGGAAACAGCTTTGATGGGGATGGTTTTGTTATTCCTCAATTCAACGTAATTATTCCGGTAAAACAGCAACGTTTTGGTTTTGGTGTAAGCTACTGGGGCGGTGGCAACTTTGAGCATTACTCCCGTAAATCTATCTCAGTCGGTGGAGACGATGTATATTACGACGCGATTAATAAAATCGAATCGAGCATTAATACGGCACACCTTTCCTGGGCGTTAAAAACGTCAATAGTAAATATAGGGCTTGGTGCCAACTACTACATCGGGCAGCACATTCGCTATTACAAAAACGATTTCGAGAGTACAAGTTACATAGATGCCGTCTATGAAACAGCCGAGTTTATGAGTAAGCCCGGATTCACAATTGGTCTCAGCAAGAAGTTGGGTAATCTGTCTATGGCAGTTGCTTTTGCCAGCGAAACCACGCTGGAAGGTAACTCTAATTTCAACACAGTATTCTCAAGAGATTCATTAAAGAATTCGGAAATGACGTTACCCTCGCATATTAACGCGGGAATTGCCTGGCGGATTTCCCCGCAATTCAAAACTACGGCGGATTTCCACTATGAGACCTGGAGTTCTATCGATAATTACGACAATGATACCTGGCAGATTGGTGGCGGAGCATCTTACGATCCCCAATGGGGACAAAACAGATGGTACAAACGAATCCCTCTGCGTACCGGTGCATATATGCGGCAACTTCCGTTGGAAATGAACAACAGCAAAGTCTATGAGCAGGGAGTCACCTTCGGAATGTCTATCCCTCTCAAGACTCCCGGCAAACACGTATATGTCGCCTGTAATCTTTTCTCCCGTGGTGATGCCGACAAACACGGTATTCAGGACACAGGAATGTTCTTTACGGTCGGTACAGTTGGTTTCGACATCTTTAAGCCGAGAATACGCAGAACCAATCCACGGGATATACCATCCTCAGACAATAAAGGTATCAATTAATGTTCCGCTGGATATTCCCTGAGACAATATCAGGCGATCCGGTTGAACAGATTCTGGCAAATCGTGATTACGATGAATCGTTTCTGAATCCATCCTTAGACGATTTACCTGACGCTTCTCTGCTGAAAAATTTAGATACAGCGGTTGAGAGGATTCTTACCGCACTCTGGAAGAAAGAGAAAATTATTATCTTTGGGGACGATGATCCTGATGGAGTAATCAGCACATACATTCTCTTTGATTTTCTGGAGAAAATCGGCTCACAGCACCACTACTATTTTATTCCGAATCGTCTGCGGGAAAATCATGGTATGCAGACCTCATTTATTGAATTCGCCTTAAAGCAGAAGGCAGATCTGGTTATTACAGTCGATGGTGGAAGTTCATCAATTGAAGGTGTTGCCACGCTTAACAAAAACAATATTGATGTGATTATCACTGATCATCACCTTATGCCCCAGAAAGTACCGGAAGCCTACACAATAGTCAATCCGAAGCAGGAGGATTGTAATTATCCTGAGAAAATGCTCTGTGGCGCGGGTATAGTTTACCTTCTTATCAGCAAAATGGCAGAGCAACTACAAATCGAGTTTGACGGGGGATACCTGTTGTGGACAGCGGTGGCAACTATCGCGGATAAAGCACCTCTCACTGGTGTAAACCGGATTTTCTGCTTAGAAGCATTAAGAAGATGGTTCGACTACGAAGACCTTAATATGTCGTTCCTGTCACACTATCATAACGTTTTTGATGATATTAACTCCAAACTCAGTTTTATCTCGTTTATTTACAAGATTATATCCAGCGGTAGAGTGCCGATAGGGAATAACCTCGGATTGGAGCTACTTCTCGCTTCAAAGTTCGAGAAACCCCGCATTATTGAAAAACTTATTTCTGAGAAAGATAGTTACGAAAGTAAAATTCAGGATACTATAAACTTCCTGCAACACCTTGAACCGAAAGATGATTATTTTATTTTCTTCGATAAATACAATGATATAGATACACAATTGCTGGGTATGGCGGCAACATACATTGCTGGTACATATATGATTCCAGCCCTGTTTTTCACCCATAAAAACGGAGCTTTGGTTTGTGAAGGACGTTGCACATCAGGATTTAATCTCGTGAACGCGTTTACTTACTGCGAGGATTACCTGATACAATACGGGGGACATGCCCGGGCAGCAGGATTGATGATTGAACCGGAGAATCTGGAAGGATTCAAGGCTAAATGGAGTGAATACGTTGAATTGAATCGGGGATATATGAATACTCACCGCCGGTTGAAAATTGATGCTGAAATCACACCTCTTGACATCTCCCGCAAGCTTATCCAACACCTGAAACAGTTTATGCCGTTTGGACAAAAAAATCCTGATCCCATCTTTCTTATGCAAAATCTCTATCCATTCACATATCACGACCAATATCCCAACGCGGTTCATTTCTTCTTTACCAATAATTTCGAACCGGATAAAGAAACAGCTTACGACATAGTCTTTTCTCTGAGAAACGACTTTATTCTCAATGTGCTGGATTACAAAAAATCAGCCAGCAACTAATTATGAAATCCCTCTTCATGAAACCTATGTCGGGACTCAGTGATTGGCAAAGCCAACAATTTTCCCGACACAATATAGTATTATTCTTACGTATTGTCAACTATGGAACCGCAGCATAGGAAAAATACTGAATATTGGCGCAAGCTGATTCATATCAGCTCTATCATCATCCCTTTAGGTTATCGCTATCTTCTTCCAGACAAACGAATTATGCTGACAGTGCTTATCCCGTTGACAATCATCGCGTTTGTAATAGAGATTTTGCGATTAGAGAACCGAACCTTCAAACGGAACTTCTTTCGTTTTTTTGGAATAATACTTCGCCGTAGTGAACTTAAGAACTTTTCCGGTGCCACTTATCTGCTCGCGTCTTCGGTATTTTGTATTGCTTTTTTCTCCAGAGACATAGCCTTTCTGGCGTTATCATCCTTAGCGATAGGAGATACATTCGCCGCGATTGTCGGCATATCTTATGGTAAGCGAAAGATACGGGGAACCAACAAGAGTGTGGAAGGTTCACTTGCCTGCTTTCTTTCCACATTTATCTACGGGCTTTTCTTTGTGTCGCCAATACTTGCCTTTGTCAGTGGAATTATCACAACATATTCCGAAACATCCCGCTTACCGATTGATGATAATCTTAAAATACCGATTTTCTCAGGATTAGTGATGTCGGTAGTAAATATATTTATTTAGGAGCAGTTATGAATCTCTCTTTCGTAATCCCCATATACAACGAGGAAGAGTCAATTTCTCAGTTGTACAGGGAGATTGAAGTCAATGCAAAGGGACACGATTTTGAAGTAATCTTCATCGACGACGGGAGTAATGATAACGGTCCCGAAATCATCCAACAACTTGCCCAAAAAGACAAACGGGTGAAGTTAGTGCAATTTCGGCGTAACTTTGGCAAAGCCGCTGCCCTTCAGGAAGGATTCCGACACGTAAACGGTGAAATTATCTTCACTATGGACGGCGATTTGCAAGACAATCCCATTGAGATTCCAGCTTTTATTAATAAGATTGAGAAGGGTTACGATCTTGTCTCAGGCTGGAAAAAACAGCGACATGACCCTATCACTAAAAGGTTGCCTTCCCGGTTGTTTAATGCTGTTACTTCCAGAACATTCAACGTAAAGTTGCATGACCACAACTGCGGCTTTAAAGCTTATCGTCCGGAAGTTATCGAAGACATTGAACTTTACGGCGAGATGCACCGCTACATCCCTGCCTTAGCCGCTTCACGCGGGTTTAACGTTGGCGAAATACCAATAGAGCATCGCAAACGTCAGCATGGTCATTCAAAATACGGCTCAGAGCGGTTGATGCGTGGATTTCTGGACTTACTGACAGTTCAACTTGTTACCAGATTCGGGCAAAGCCCTTTGTATCTTTTCGGCAAATGGGGACTCGCGGCTTTATCATCGGGATTCGCGATAAATTTGTATCTTACTGTTATGAAAATTTTTTACGGGATGCCGCTTTCCAACCGACCCCTGCTCTTTTTGGGAATCCTTTTGATGATGCTTGGACTGCAACTGCTCTCTATCGGACTTATCGCGGAGTTGTCAGTGAATCAATCACGAAATGGAAAACGAAAACCTAATATCAAAGCAATCTATAATACAGAGAATAAATCAGAAGGTGGTACTTATGCTAACATCGGACAAATTAAAAAAGATACCTAACAAGTTCTATTCAGAGGAGTTCGATGTGAACTCATGGGCAATCCTGAAAAAGGAGCTGACAGCTCTTCTGGATATGTCCATCAATTCTGCTGATGAGCTTGCAAACATGCTTGAGCGATACAGTGAACTTGACTTCATCCTTGGAGATGAGATGGCAAGAAAATACATTGAGATGACACGATTTTCTGATAATACTGAGTTAGAAGAAAAATTCAACACTTTTTACGCGGAAATTGTTACACCCTCAATGCCGTTTGATTTCAAGCTGAAAAAGAAATTCTACGACAGCCCCTTCCGCAAAGAACTGCCTGAATTTCGCTGGGGACATTTTAATCGCTTAGTAACAAACGATATTGAAATGTTCCGGGACGCGAATGTACCATTAATGCGGGATGAACGCGAACTTGCCAATCAATACGGGGCAATAATCGGGAAGCTGAGTGCTGAATTTGATGGAGAAGAGAAAACTTACTCGCAACTCGGTGCTTATCAGAAAGACCCGGACAGAAACAAGCGGGAGGCTGCCTGGCGTATCCGACTTAAACTATTGGCGGAAAAAAGTTCTGATTTAGATATTTTGTTTGATAAACTGCGCGATTTACGTGGACAACTGGCTCAAAACGCGGGATTCAGCAGTTACCGAGATTTTGAGCACCAGCGAAAAGGCAGATTTTCATATACACCTGCCGATGTGGAACAGTTTCATGCTTCGGTAGAGCAAAAAATTCTGCCCCTTCTGCGTGAATTTAATATGCACAGGAAAGAAACCTTATGCTTAGACTCTGTGCGTCCCTGGGATATCGGTGTTGACCTTGATGGTAAAAAATTGCATCCTTTCAAAGACACTGACGAACTAATCACTCGCTCTATAGAGGCTATGCACAGGGTAAA
>JAIOTM010000261.1 GCA_021106755.1 Candidatus Cloacimonadota bacterium
ACCATCGGGATTTGTTCCCAATGTTTTGGTAGGACAGAATGCAATACAAATCCCACATTTTTTACACCACTCGTAGTAAATAAACACGGGAGAGTCTTTGTAATCACCGGAAGTTAAAACTTCGGTATCTTCAACTTCCATCTTTTCGGGAGAATCGTCTTCCCGAATAATTATTCCTTCTCGATGCTTTTCCATTTTCTCAGACATTTTTTTAACTCCTGAGTATTAAAATCAGTCAAAGGTTATAAACTGCATATTTTTGTACAACTAAAAATGAGAAAAATTGCTACTATTTTCGTGGTTTCCCTATCCTTCCGCGTAGCAGTCATTTACAACAGAGAGAAAATTATCATCCACCTCGTTACTCAACTAAAAGCTGTTCGCGTTTTTCGTACAAATAAAGATAAAATAAACCAACTGATTTCCAAAGTGCTTCTAACTTTTCGAACAAAAAGTGATTAATAGTGTCATGTCTATTTCAACAAAAGCAACTTGCGAAATACCTCTGATGTTTCTGTTGCCAATCGACAGAAATAAATTCCACTCGCAACATTATGCCCGGTAGTATCAGTACCGTTCCAGACTACTTTATGCGCACCGGGAGAGAGACGCTCGTTAATAATACGACTAACTTTTTGTCCTCGTATATTGAATATCTCCAGAACAACATTCTGCGGAATTTTAAGGTTAAAACTGATAGTTGTTTCCGGGTTGAATGGATTTGGCGCAATCTTCAGTTCCATCATCGTTACTGAAGGTGGTGGAGAATCTCCAACAACCTGCTGGTCAGCAATGTACATTTCATCTATCTGAATGCAGAACTGGTTCGTGCTGTTCAGATGTACCCAGGCAAGATGTATTAACTGACCTTCGTAAGCATCCAGCGGTATTTCGATTTGTTTCCAGAAATTGTCAGAAAGCGTTTCTTCATGAATTGTATCGATAAAATTGGTTGTAGTGAGAGAATCCGCCCAGAGAGCTATTTTTACCTGATAATGTTCTAACGGAAATGCCTCTTCCGTTGCCCTGACCCAGTAATAGAGATAACTGCCAGTCTCAACGTAAATGCTGTCGGATATTACCCAGTTTTCAGGATGCACCGCTCCTTCTCCGTTAATATATGAGTACGAGGCAACTGATCCATATCCGGCATAAGCATCTAAATCTGTAAACATCTCAAATTGCCAGTCATAACCATCACCGTCTATATCCCAGGAATCCCACCCTACAGGCTTAGAAGTGTCTTCAAATCCATGGTACCAGTACATACCGGGAACAACTACAGGAGTCACTGTAACTAAATTCGAAGGAGATGATTCGCCTTCGGTAAATACCGCGGTTACAAAGTAGCCATAAGGTGAACCATTTTCCAGCCCCGTATCAACATATTCCCGCTCAATAAGAGGGGTGGTGTTAATCATCGAACCCAGACGGTAGATGTTATAGCCGATGAAGTATCTGTCACGCTCCTCGAGGCTGAGTTTGATTCTGCTCTGAGTATCCGGTATCGAAACCCATAAATCAATAAAAAAATCACCGATAGGATTTACTAACTGCACAATAGAGTTATCGCTGAGATCAATGACCATCGAATAGAAATCCTGATTTAAATCGTAGTTCAGGAGCGGATAGGCATTATCCTGTACACCGCTCAGAGGTTCAATGAAAATTCCTGTCCAGTCCGGCGCGGCTAAACTACCCAACTGAATGTCTAATTCCCAGTCGTCCTCAGCAATTGTAAAGATATTCTCTATAACTGCCAGTGTGGTCATGTATTCCGCGTCCATGATATGAATCTTGTAAGAATGCGGACCCATCTGCCCAAACGAAGAGTGTTTAAAATCTATAGCTTCGAGAAGAGCACCTGTCAGGTCGCTGGTGTTGAAAACAACCCCGTAACCGTAGCCAAATTGCTGATACATTACACCACCAAAACTGGTGGTGTGATTAACAAGTTCCATCTCCCCTTCTATTATTGGGGGTTGCCAGTTAAGAGTAACTAATTCGTATCCTGGGGTAGCAATAAGATTTGTAGGTGGATTCTGTGCTATTAGCAAAAGCGTCCATAGCATCAGAATGACAATGACTGTTATACGTCTCATATATCCTCCGGCATTATCAAGGCTTATTCAGCCACAATATTTGTCAAGCAGTTCAAGCAATATCAAGGATTTTAGAATTGCTGGTTTGTGTCTTTTTCAAGAAAATATTTGACGTCAGCAAGCAATTGATTATTATGTCTGTGAGTGTTTACTTACACAGATGAAGGAGTTATTGAAAATGTTTAGTGAAAGGCAGCAACAAATAGTTGAAGCAGCTATAAAGATTATAGCCGAGAAGGGAATTCAGAACCTTACTACGAGGGGCTTGGCGGCAGAAGTAGGAGTTACCGAAGCTGCTCTGTACCGCCATTTTAAGGGTAAGAATGATATTCTGAAGGGAGTCCTGGAATATTTCAAAAATCAAATGCAGCCTGCTATTGGCAGACTGAAAGAGAATAGGAATCCTGTAGCAAATCTTGAAGCGTTTATGTTGGAACTTTTCAGAATGTTCAATGCCAATGGAAATTTTTCCAGAGTAATCTTCTCCGAGTCAAATTTTCAAAACCATGCTTCTTTGATGGCTATGATGAATAATATGATGAACAATTCAAGGCGAATGTTGGAAGAAGCCATCGCGAGGGGGCAAAAGGAGAAAAAAATCAGAACAGATATAAGTTCAACTAATTTATCGCGATTAATGATTGGTTCAATAAGGTTTTTAGTAACTCAATGGAGTGTTTCAGGAATGGTATTCAATCTGGAGAACGAAGGTCGTCAACTTTGCAAAGATATTATCAAAATAATGAAATAGGTCATTTTTTATGTTTCAAAAAGTAAGCAAACACTAACTGACAAAGGAGTAGTAATGGAAAAATCAATAAATAGTGTCTTAAAATTCCCCAAAACAATAATGTTGGTTTTACTAATAGTCACAATACTGTTTTTTGTGGTAATGAAGAAACAAAGCAGAATGGAAACCGATCTGGATAAGTATATGCCACAGAAGCATCCAGCTTTTATTTATAGTGATGAGGCGGAGGAGAAATTCAACATCAAGGATGGGATTATCATTGCGATTGAGAATCCTGAAAGTATTTGTCAAACAGAGACTTTGCGGAAAATAAAGGATATAACAAAAAAACTTGGTAAACTGAAGGAAATAGATAAAAAGGACATTACATCTCTTTATACTGCCGATAATATTGTTGGAACTGAAGATGGTATGGATGTGAAAGCGTTCTTCAAAAAAATTCCGGAAACAGACGAAGGCTTGCTGGAAATCGCGGGAAAAGTCAGAAATAACGAAATGGTGTCTGGCAGATTAGTTTCAGAAGATGAGACTGTTTCGGTGATAATTGCCGAAATTGAAGATGACGTTTTCAGTCAGGAATTCTATAAACAGATATTGGAATTAGTGAAATCTTTTGAAGGACCGGAAAAGCTGTATATTGCGGGAGGTCCCATCGTGGAAGGGACTATGGCGTATTTGGGTCCTCGTGATATGAAAAAGATGGTTCCAATCGTGGTTTTAGTCATAATTCTGATTCTGTTCGCTGTATTGAAAAGCGTCAGAAACACAATCTTTACTATTCTCGTAGTACTGTTCAGTGTTGTCTGGGCATTTGGTTTGATGGCAGCTTTCAAAATTCCGATTTACGCGGTTTCTACCATGATTCCCGTGATGTTGATAGCTATCGGAGTCGCGGACGGCATACATCTGTACAGCCATCTTGATTTCTTTTTAAGAGAGAACAGGAACGCTACAAGAAAAGAAGCTGTCACTGATATGCTTAAAGGAATGTGGAAGCCGGTAGTCATGACTTCTGTTACAACCTCGGTAGGCTTTTTCTCGTTGCTCACTTCTGAAGTATATCCAATAAAATATTTTGGTATCTTCACGGCTTTTGGAGTTATGGCAGCTATGCTGTTCTCCCTGCTCCTTATTCCAGCAGCAATTCTGGTTTTTGGATTCACAAAAAGAAAACCAGTAAAGGAAATGAAAGATTCTGTTGTCAAAGAACCGTTCGCCTACAGGTTTGCTAATGGGGTTGTAAAATACAGAACGATTACTCTTTTTCTGACAATTGCTATTGTAGCGGTTTCCTTATATGGAATTACAAAGGTGTGGATAAATTCGAGTTTCTTAGATAAATTTGAAAAAGACAGCGATATAGTGCTTACAGATAAATTCATAAATGAACATTTTGGCGGCACAAGTACACTTAATGTTATCCTGAAAGCTGACGAAAAAAATGCAATGAAAACACCCCGTGTTCTGGAATTGATAGATAAAATGCAGCAAAAAGTGGACTCCGAATCAGCCTCAGTGGGCAACACATTCTCTCTCGCGGACTACCTGAAACGCATGAACAAGGTGATGCACGAGGACAGGACGGAGTTTGATACAATTCCCACCTCACAAGAGTTGATTGCTCAATATCTACTGCTTTATGAGATGTCGGGTAATCCTGAAAACCTATGGAAAGTTGTGGATTATGATTACATCACTGCTAATGTTACCTTCCAGTTGAAAAGTGATAATTCCATAGTGATTAACAATGCAATCTCTGCTGTGGAAGAATTCAGGGACGACTTCAAAACGCTTGGAATTGAATTGAATTTTGCCGGCTCAGGCTATAAAGCCCTTGTCTTTACCAATCTTATTCTCGAAGGACAAATCAAGAGTCTGGTGATGTCTTTGCTAATCATCATTATTCTGCTTACACTGATGTTTCGGAATATCTGGGCGGGATTAATCGGTTCGGTTCCAATTTTACTTACAGCTTTGATAAGCTTTGGAGTGATGGGATTATTAAACATCCAGCTCAGCACAACAAGTGCTCTCATTTCCAGCATCGCCATAGGTATTGGAATTGATTATGCCGTACATTTTCTTGAACGATACAAAATATACGCGCTTACAACCGGAGATAAACAGAAAACTATGAAGG
>JAIOTM010000423.1 GCA_021106755.1 Candidatus Cloacimonadota bacterium
ATATCACTTATTCTGCTCTTATCTGGTGTCTGAAAAAAGTGCTCAACAAGCATAACTACAACTATATAGCCCATCTTCTAATGAAAAAAGGAGCAAATATTAATCTAACCGCGAGTGACGGAACAACTCCTTTAATGGAAGCCACGCGCAAAGGTGATACAGATATTGTTTATTATCTTATCCGTAACAGAGCATCTGTAAACGCTACCAACAGAGATGGTCAGACAGCTCTGGATATTGCAAAGTTTTATGGAAAGTTTGATTTAATAAGCATCTTACAAGAAGCTCAGAAAGACAGCACTTCGTTTATAATAGATGCCGATAAACATGAATAAATTGAGGCAGATTCAGAAATTAGCCGTTGTAAGAAACCTACAATAAACCTTTACATTTTATACTGAGGAAACATTTTGGTATTATGGTAGATGATAATAATAAGAAAAAAAGTCAGAACGAATACGAAAGACACCGCCGCATAGATAAACTTACCAGAAGGCGTCAAAGTATTGAGGATAAAGGTGGTTGTTCGTTCGATGTTTTTGTTGTCTTTTTTCTATTTGTTATGGTCAACAGATTTTTCAGGTTTTTCCTCTGTTAAAGAATTGTAATCATTAAGCGGGACATTGAGTCGCCGGATGACAAATCCATAAATTTCCACTCCTGGTACAGTTACGCCCGGATAACCAGGTGAGTTGACATAAGTTTTGTCGTTTCGGGTAATACGAAAATCTACAACCGCGTTTCCACCCATACTGATTGCTGTCTGATACACATACTCCAGAATCTCATTATAGTCCAGTTCTTCGACAATCCACTCAAACACCGCGATGTCTTCTAATCCAGCTTCTTTTGCATGTTTATCAGCTATGAAAAGAAGCTTCTCTTCCATAGCGGCACCTTCACACACAACGAAATTCAACATACCGAGAGGTTCGTACTTACCGTTGTAACCGCGAGGTGTCACCATGAAATTACGGGCGTTGTAGCTCGAAAAATCGAAACCTGAAACGTGCTTGTATTTCTCAATCTTTTCCAGAGGTTGTAACGGTACATTCTCCAACGGAACAGCACAAGATACCAGTAAAAGAAGAATTACAAGCAAAAATAAGCAATCTCTTCGCATGATATATTTTCTTATTTGTACTGTTACATGTTGTCAAACTTTTCTTCCAGAAAAAATTAAATAACCTGTGCGTCTGTATGAATATCTCAATATTTGTTTCGTCTCGAAGAGTATAACGAGTCGAGTAACGCCTATGTTTTGAGTTGATTAACGCCGATTATCGGTTTCGAGTTGTTGTCCGCGTTCTTACGGCTCGAAGAGCATTGGGGGTTTAAGTCAATTTCTGTATCAGGATTTATAGGATTTGGGATATTTACATGGTTTGGAAAACTTCGAGACTGCCTTTATTTCTTAATCCTGAAAATTTCTTAAATATCTTAAATCCTGCTTCTGACAAAAAAGGACAAAAAGTAGCTTTCACCTCTACCCCACTCCATTATCAGCTTTCAATCAGAAATATTTTACTCCTACTTCACCTCGGTATTTATCGAGCCATTTGGTATATTCGCTATTGATTAATCGGCGGCGCTAAATGTCTTTTTCTCTGTAAAAGTTGTACTTACTAACCTTGTTGAGTTTATCTAGATAGTAAAACATGTAGCTGTTTTCCGAAACCTGAATAGGGTGTGAGAAGTCACCTTGTCGGCGGTTCAGAATATCTTCAAAAATATCTTTACTGAACTTGATGCCGGGAATCTCACTATCAATTGTCAATCCTTTGGCAGACCGCCATTTTCCAAAAAATACAAGGAAAGAATCCGGATCGGCTCCAGCGTGCAGTTCCTTAATGATTTCCCTCAGGTAGCCTTTTATGTGATTTTGTCGCCCCTCTTCCCGGTGTTGCTTGCGAATAACAGGCAGCATCTCTTCAAAAGTCACCTTTTTGCTGGCAATCTTACGCTTAGACATAAAGATAATCACATATCCATCTTCAACTTTCTGGATGCTATGATATTTAGTACCTTTGTAAGTTCTTGACAGTTGTTTCGCGTAGGGCATTACACTGCCGAGAAGTGGGAACTCCTTTGTAATCTCCTGAAAAGGAGTGGTAATAACCTGAGTGCTGTCAACAAACCTGTAAGTCTGTGAAAGGTATTCCGTTGAGTCAAATACAGTCTTGGCGTTTAAGTAGGCGAAACTGTCAGCTTCCTTCCGTCTTATTTGTTCATCAATATCGCGTTCTACTTCGTTGTACGAGCGGTTGTGAGCTTTTTGCTCTCCAAGTTTTTCAAATATATACCAGCCATTGCCGTAGTATATAGCTTCGGAAATCTGCCCCCGATGCAAGTCCGACAGAGTGTTACTGAATTCGGGAGCGAGTTCATCAACCGGGTCCATTTGATTCTGGGGCAGTTCGGATTCAGAACCTAAGACCTGTTGTGCCAGATGCAAATCGCTGTATTCCAACACCCGCCGTTGCACATCCTGAGTAAAGCTCTGCTTGGTACCGTAGGGGTCAGCAATATAAACATAGTTGAATCTGAAAGCATGAGGAGCACGAAACTTCTCAATGTTCATTTTGTAAAATTCTCTCTTCTGATTAGAACTTACAGAGATAGCCGCTTTATCCAAAGGGAAATGAATCAAAGTAAGTTGTACGCTGTCGGGAATCACGAAACTATCTTTGTTAAGCTCGTAATACAAGCGCAAATTTGTTTCCATCATCAGGTCATCGGTAGGCATTAACCGATGAATCTGGTCTGAAATCTCGTCATATTCGGGGAGAAAGCCCGGATAAAGGGAATTAATCCTGTAGAGTACTATCGAATCTCTGAAATAAAGGTATCCTACTTCCTGACTGAAAGGGTCGGAGATATGTGAAGCTATTAAATCATGTAGTGGATTATGGTTAGAGAATTTTTTCAAAAAGACCATCTCGCTTTTTGCTGTCAGGGAATGCTTCGATAGAAGCCTGTCTAACTTCACATCATCGAAAAGAGCGCGGTAGAGGGTGTCTCCTATTGCCTGTGCCTTATTGTTCCTCTCCTCTTTTGTCATTTGATAGCGTACTTCATCACGGACATCTTCAAATTTTGGCGTTCTATGCACACTGAAATCAAGAATGTTTGCATTGAAATACTCTCTCATTTGCTTCTCGGTAATCTTCCGATGGGAATCCAACTCACGTGGATTAATTTCTATGTAGGTGAGATATGCTTTGAGAGTCTTGAAAGAGTCGATGTGAGTGCTGTAATATTTGCGGAATTTGTCGGGATAGATATTCTTCTTTTGATATTCTACATAAGATTTCCAGACTAACTGCCCCATCTGTTCCATCGAAGCAGGCTCGTTTTCCTTACATTCCAGTACTTTGAACACTAACCAGCCTGTGCCGATGTCAAAAATCTCGGAGGTCTTCCCAACTGGCATTTCAAATGCCCGAACAACAATCCTTTGTCCATTCTTGAGAAGACCAAGCTTCGAGGTGTAACTCATCTCATCGGAACGAAAAACATAGCCGTCTAATAAGTCATCCTGAATAAGCTTGAGTTTGCAGGTGTTTGCCTGTTCCCGTGCCAGATTGTGCATTTGGTCCTGCTTCAACATGTGGAGCAAACTGTCCGCCACCTCACTGAAAGGTGCGACCTTCTCCAATCCTGATTCCTGATAATAACTTGTTAAAAATTCCTGACTTACACTAACGTCTCTGGCAAAGCTGGTATCGGGGACAACAACTATTTTAATCTTAACCTTTCTGTCGTCGAAAAACCTGTCCTTGTTTTCCCTGTAATACTCCCAGCCACCATAAGGTGTGCATTCCGTAGGGACATAGACTAACTCGTCTTCAATAATTATGTAACTTATATCGAACTGGAAATGCTCAATCAGATAACGCTCTAACAGCTTATCGTCATCCATATCTAATCTGTTGCGAATAATGGATTTGGTTTTGTTTCCAAGAAGTTCAGTTTTCAAATCAAGAAAAATCTTCCAGGCTGTTTCCGAGTGCTTGAAATCTTCAAACTTCAGGTAATCAAATCGTCCATTGGTAAGAAACCGCTCATGATCACCATAAATTGAAATGAAGTATGATTCTACTTCCTGTGTATCAACTTTGATTTGCTGTTCTGAAGCATAAAGAGTCAGAAGTTTCTGCTCAATGAGCTTCTTCAGCACCAATTGCCTGTGATAACTTGTATTTCGAGTGGTTTCAACAGTGTCCCACGCGTTTTCGATATCGGTGGTAGTAATATACTCTGACCCGACCATGACAACGGCATCTTCCGGTTGCTCCGCGAAAAGCCAAAACGCAATCAGAAGAAAAACTGTAAGAAAAAACCGAAGAATCAGATTCTTCATCATTACTCCCATTCTATTGTTGCCGGTGGCTTGGAACTGATGTCGTAAACAACACGGTTTACACCTTTTACTTCGTTTATTATCTTGTTGGAAACCCGCTTCAAAAACGCGTAGGGAAGCTCGTTCCAGTCAGCGGTCATGCCATCGGAACTGGTAACAGCCCGGAGAGCGCAAACATTTTCATAGGTTCTCTCATCGCCCATTACCCCAACAGTCTGAATGGGTAAGAGCACAGCAAATGCCTGCCATGTAGTATGATAAAGATTGTTTTCATGAAGCGCGTCAATAAAAATCCGGTCTATATCTTGCAGTAACGTTACTTTCTCAGGGGTTATTTCGCCAATAATCCGAATCGCCAGCCCTGGACCGGGGAAAGGATGCCTGTCCACAAGCAGAGAAGGTAAACCAAGCAGATGCCCAACTTCACGGACTTCATCTTTGAATAGCTCCCGCAAAGGCTCTACCAGCTTCAGGTTCATCCGCTCCGGTAAACCACCCACATTGTGGTGAGATTTTATCGTAGCCGAAGGTCCTTTAAACGACACACTTTCAATTACATCGGGATATAAAGTTCCTTGTCCGAGAAAAGCTGCATCAGGATATTTCGATGCTTCTACTTCAAAAATATCAATGAATTTTCTGCCGATTATCTTTCGTTTCGTTTCGGGATCGCTGACACCTGCTAATTCCTTTAAGAAGATTGCCCCAGCCCGAACTGTAATCAACTCTAAGTCAAACGCACTATCAAAT
>JAIOTM010000241.1 GCA_021106755.1 Candidatus Cloacimonadota bacterium
AAAACAACACCTATTCCGGTGGACGCGGTGCGGGAAATATTGTCTTTACTCTGGATTTGCAGGGCGAGGATACCTATAACTTAGAAGGCAGAGCCAACGATGTCCTTAACATTGACGGCACATGGGTCGTTATTAAAGATTTTCAATAACGAGTAGCTTGCTTTTCTGACATCAACGAGTCCAGTAACGATAGTGCTTTTTCGGCAGTGTCTGCCCGTAAGATGTCGAGATTTTTTCCATTATGCGAGGTGGCTGTCCAGGTCTGCACACCGATAATAGTTTTCTCATTAGTTTTTGCCAATGTGAGTGCGTTGAGAGTACCGAAACTTCCGCCAATAGCGATTACAATATCGCCTGCTGACGCGACAATAGAGTTTCTGGCAAATCCAATGCCCGTTGGGATAACAACCATAAGGAAGTTGTTACCTTCTACTTTGTCTAATCCGGGTAGAATCCCGATAGTAAGTCCGCCCGCTTCTGCCGCTCCCTTACAGGTCGCTTCCATAACTCCATCTCTACCACCGCAGATAAGTGTGATTTTTCGTTCTGCTAAACCTTTGCCGATTTCGTAAGCAATATTGAGCAAGTGTTGTGGAACAACTCCACTTTGACCTATTACCGCGACTTGTTTTATCTCCATAAAGCTACCTTACTTTCTCAGCTTCGTAAACTATTTCGCCGTCCACCATTGTCAGCAACGATTCAGCTTTCAACCAGAACTCGTTTGGCTGATTTCTGAAATTCTCAATAACAATCATATCGGCAAGTTTTCCGGCTTTCAGGCTACCTCTGATATGCTCGCTACATGAACCTCGTGCCGCCCCTAAGGTGTAACCGTGCAGAGCTTCCATTATTGTGAGCTTTTGCGATGGCATCCAGGAAGGCTCATCAGGGTTGTTATCATATTTCCGCTCTAACGCGGCGTAAATTCCCGCGAATGGGTTCAATGTTTCTACCGGGGCATCGGAACCGAATCCAAGTGCCAGCTTTCTGTTCAGCATTTCGCGGAAGGGATATGTAAATTGTTCAACAGTTGGCCAGTTCTTTTTTATAGTGTAAACATCTGTCTTGATATGAACTGGTTGCAGGGCGGCATAAATGCCATTTTGCTGGATAATATCAAGGTCTTCCGGTCTCACGCACTGTAGATGCTCAATTCTGTGGGGTAATTTACTGCCGGTTTCATAATTTACACGGGCAATGGTTTGAGCTACAATATGACAACACCTGTCTCCAATAGCGTGGATTGAACTGGCAATCCCGGATATAGCCGCTTTATGAATCGTTTCGTAAAGCTTCCGGGGGGTGAGAATAAGGCGACCACAATAGTTGTAGCTTCCGGGATAGGGGTCGTACATATAAGCGGTATGCGATCCAATAGAGCCATCCATAAATAATTTCACTCCGCCGATTTTCATCATTTCACTACCAGTGTAGGAAGTGATGCCCTGGGCAATCATTTCGTTCAGAACTTTGCTGGGGAAATGCCAGCATACACGGAGCTTATTCCCGTTTTTCTGGAGTTTTTTCAAAGCCTGATAAGATTCCACGTCTTCCATGATATGTATAGCCGCGAGTCCCACGCGGTGGGCGTAACGAATCGCCTGCCGGAGAGCTTTGCGCTGGAGAAATTCCGACAAATCAGTAATTTGTTTTCTGGCAAGCAGTAAAGCACTCTCGTAAAGAAAACCATTGGGCGAGCCATCGGGAAACAATCCGATACTGCCTCCCGGCGGTTGTGGAGTAGAGGCATCTATACCTGATTCACGCAGGGCGGCTGTGTTGAGAAGTAGTGAGTGCAGGTCTTTACTCTTGATGGCAACAGGGATGTCGGGAAAGACTATGTCGATGAAATGTTTATTGAAGTTATTTGAGTCAGGATAAAGATTGAGGTCCCAACCATTTCCGCCAATCCAGGCAATATCTTCCGACATTTTTTTCTTATAGTTTTGTAGAACCGCTTCCACATCTTTCAGGCTGGTCGTTTGCCAAAGGTCAATTTCATATGGCTTATGAGCGTACTCAAAAAAATGGGTATGAGTATCTGTAAACGCGGGTAGTAAGACATTTCCCCGCAGATTTATCAACTCTGTGCCCGGCGGCGCGAGT
Organism: Candidatus Cloacimonadota bacterium; assembly: GCA_021106755.1. GTDB lineage: Bacteria > Cloacimonadota > Cloacimonadia > Cloacimonadales > JAIOQZ01 > JAIOTM01. Next base: position 2,110 of record JAIOTM010000241.1, read on the forward strand.
TTCTTCATATCCTGTAGAGAGCCAGTTGCCAGAATTGTGTTGCCTCCCGTAAGTAAAGCATCTGGAGAAACATCTGGCTCTAGGGTGATTATTTCACCATTGTGAAATAAGTAACCGCCATTCTGCATAATAAACACTCTTTGGTTACAAGTTCCTGAGAAAATTAACTCTTTCTTTATATAATACATAACCATAAGCAAAAGACGAGCCGGAAATGCAAAACTTGACGGATTTTCTCTAATTGGAATTGATGAAAAAAACGAATTGAGGTTTCAATGGACTATAAATCGTTATTTTCAGCACAGACAATTGGAATGCGGGCATCAATGATAAGAGAGTTAGTCGCTACCACAAAATGTATTCCGGGACTCATCTCTTTTGCCGGCGGGTTTCCATCACCACTTACTTTTCCAAGAGAGATTCTCGCGAAAATGTACAGCGAAGTAATTCTCGAAAATGGAAACGATATTCTCCAATACGGATCAAGCGATGGCGACACTATCCTGAAACAGGAATTGAAAAAATGGGAAGGAATGCCTGATCTCCCCGATAGCGAGATACTGATAACTTCCGGGGCAACAAATGGTATTTACCTTTACGTTAAATCTTTAATCGAATCTAATGATGTAATTATTATAGAAGCTCCCAGTTTTCTCGGCTCACTCATTGCCTTTGAAGGGATGAGTGCCAAACTGGTTGGTATCGAATTAGATGAGGAGGGTATCCGCACCGACCTGCTTGAGGAATCATTCAAAAAGCACGGTAAGAAGATAAAGTTTCTCTATCTGATTCCCGAATTCCAGAATCCTTCAGGGATTACTATGACTACAGCCCGGAGAAAGCAAGTACTGGAAATCGCGAGTCACTACGGAGTGCCGATTTTAGAAGATGTTCCCTACGAAGCACTACGCTACTCTGGCGAGAAACCGGATTCACTGTACAAGATGAGTAAAGATTCGCATCCCGGTTTAGTTACTCTGATAAAATCTTTTTCAAAAATACTAGGTCCCGGCTTGCGGCTCGCGTATGCTATTGGACATAAAGAGCTGATTACCAAAATGGGCTTATGGATGCAAAAGGTGAATGTAAGCGTGGATTGTGTTACTCAGCGTGCGGTTGCCCGAATGATGAGTAAAGGTTTATTGAAACCGCATATTGAGTCGATACAAGCGTTTTACAAACCGCTTCGTGACACAATGCTTGCAGCGTTGGAAAAATATATGCCGGAAACTGTTTCGTGGACAGTGCCGGATGGCGGAATGTTTATCTGGGTTTTTCTGCCGGAGCAACTTAACGCGGACGAGTTGTTTGTTTCCGCTCGTGAGAATAGAGTAGCGTTTATTCCCGGAAGCAAGTTTTACCCACTCGGAAGCGAGACCTACAACGCTCTGCGTCTCAATTTCTCCTATCCAACGGCAGAGCAGATAAATACAGGGGTAGAGCGGTTAGCACATATTATAAAAGAAGCATCAGGGAAGTAGGCTATGGTCACAGAAGAGTTAACTTCTAACGAAGCTAATCCTGTAGAAATTATCCTGAAAAAGCGTAACAAACAGGAGTTAACCACTGACGAGATAAGCTCCTTTATCGGAGATTACATAGCTGATAAAATCCCTGAATACCAGATGTCTGCACTGCTTATGGCTATTTTTCTGAACGGCATGACACCAACTGAAATTCAGGCGTTATCAAAAGTCTATGTGGATTCCGGCGACAGAATAACTTTCCCCGAAAACTGGCGTACAGTGGACAAACATTCCACAGGCGGAGTTGGCGATAAAATTACCTTAATGCTGGCTCCGATAATAGCTGCCTGTGGGGCAAAGATTCCGATGATTTCCGGGCGTGGATTAGGACACACAGGTGGAACCCTCGACAAACTTGAAGCAATTCCATGTTTATGTACCAACTTCCCCAAAGCGAAGTTTTGTGAGTTTATAGAAGATAACGGGTTTGCGATTATCAGTCAGTCGGACAAACTTGTGCCAGCGGATAAGCGTATTTACGCTTTGCGGGATGTTTCGGCGACTGTGGAGAGCCTTCCGCTGATAACGGCCAGTATTATGAGCAAAAAAATTGCCGAAGGTGCACAAGGGCTTGTAATAGACCTCAAAGTTGGGACGGGCGCGTTCATGAAGACGCTGGAGCAGGCAGAACAGTTAGCAAAACTTCTTCAGGAAACGGGCAGAGAATTTGGTATGAAGGTTTCAGTGGTGTTTACAGATATGAATTCACCTATTGGAAAATACATTGGCAACGCTCTCGAAGTACAGGAAACAATTGAGTATTTAAGCGGCGAAGCTATTGAAGATGTTCATGAACTGACCATGACCCTTGCTGGCGAAATGCTGGTTCTTGCTGGCAAAGCTGAATCACTTCAAACGGGAATAGCTCTTGCTGAAAAAGCACGTGACAATGGTGACGCGTTAGAGAAATTCCGCCGCTTTATTGAACTGCAAGGTGGCAACCCGGCAGTCTGCGACGATGTTTCACTTCTTCCTCAGGCAAAATACAAAATTCCAATAACGAGTCTGAAAAGCGGATATATATCAACAATCGACAGTCAGAGAATTGGCTACGCACTTGTCAGAGTGGACGCCGGACGTAAGCAATTAGACTCAATATTAGACTACTCTTCAGGTGCATATCTGCCTTTCAAAATTGGCGATAAGATTGAAGCTGGAGCATCACTGGGCACCGTTTACTGTAACAACGCTGAGTCAGGAAAAATCGTCTCTACTGAAATTGCCCAATGCTTTACTGTTAGTGTAGAGCCAGTTAAGAAAACAGGCAGGATAATTCGAATTATTTAGCATATACCAGTCTATAAATAGCGAATAGATTCAATGAAATATTGTGACAGAATCAGAAGTGTTACAAAATTGCCTGAAACTTATGGAATGGATTCATATTAACAAATATTCAGAAGCAAATTCTTCAGTTCTTTCAGAGGCATTTAGCCGACTACCATGTTTGCCACTATTTTTGAACATCCACTGCACAATTAAAAAAACGGGGAAATATCTGCAATACTTCCCCGTTAAATTGTAATTCTTTATTTCAGTAAGGTCATTTTGCCAGTTTTAATGGCGTCTCCCGCCTTCATTCTGTAGAAGTAGATTCCGCCGGAAACTTCTGTCTTAGAATCATCTTTTCCATCCCAGACAACACTGTATTTGCCAGCACCGAAATGGCTGTTCACCAGCGATTTAACTTTCTGCCCCCTGATATTGTAAATATCAATAGAGACAATGCCTGATTTTCTGATTGAGAATGACAATTCCGTAATCGGATTAAAGGGGTTGGGGTAACTTGTGATAGCGTTATTGAACTCCTTGATATCTTCATCATCAACACCAATATAGATTACATCCTCGGCAACAAATGTGTAATCAAGTGTGGCATAGCTATCAAAGGTGTCTGTTACCACCATAAGTACTTTATCGTAGCTCCCGTTGTAATTAGGTAATGTAATCTCTCCAGAAGAACGTTCTGTCATATCCATTTCAAAAATTCCCATTGGCTCATCAGCAAAAAATGTAACAAATCTGACATGGAAATCTGAATTAACCTCATCTGAGGTAAAGGTGACTTTCAGACTGTTTGTAAAACCATCAAAAGTGATGTAGTTTACGCTCCAGTGCTGCATTGTATTGGTGTCACCATTTGGATACAAAGATATATCGTCAGCAGTAGCCATTTCAAAAGTGCCCGAACCGATAGGATTGTCAGCATAGCTATAATGTCCATTCTCGAATGTCTGGTGATTAATAGAATTAGCAACAACCCAGTCGTTAAAGACAGATTCCGCGTCAGTATCGCTCCAGCCAGTTGTTGCTAATGCCGCGCTTAGTCCGTCCATGCTGTTTTCGGTTTCGGCAACAAGATTGAAGATAACATTCTCGGTACCAAGGCAGAAGTGCTCCCATAGGTATTGCATAAATAAAAATGTCTGGGGATAATCTGCTCCACCATTCCAGGCAACAAGGTTATTGTCCGGGTTTTGAGTAAACATTACCTGCCAGTAAGGACTTATCCAGCCGGTTACCGATTGAGCAAATCCAGAAAGACCTTCGTTTGCCCAGGTAACTTCATTCGCATCGTGGTTGTGATGAATCAGATGCTGAAATTCATGAGCAACTGTAGAGAAACAGTAACTACTGTTTATACCAGAACCATGGGGATTTTTATCAATATAGAGCAATTCCATATTGTTGCTGTGGGTACCACCAGAAATGTCTGAAGGTGAGAAATATCCGTTAATATCATCATCATCAATGTCATAGATAAGAATGTTGACACGGCTGTTATTATCAATGTCGGAGGGTTGCCCAAACATTGCTGTGTCCAACTCGAATATCCCGACATTAGGATCTGAAGCAGTAGAGTCCTCAAAAACTCTTACAACCAAATCAACATCGTTCTGATTAATGTCTGTCTGCCATATATTGTCCTCAACATAAATATTACAATTAGAACCCCAGCCCTGTCGGGTAGCATTCACTTGTGAATTAGTACTACTGCTGAAATTATATACCCAAAAAGTATTTGCCGAGACACCACTGTTTTGAACGCTATATGTATAGCTTTGCTGGACATTGGTAATATTGACAATGTTAAGTACCATGTAATGGAACTGCGGACTAAATGCCGATATTGTTATGTTTCCAGAAGCGGCTTCATCCACAAAATCAACAATTTCAAAGCTACCGTCCTGACGAATTTTAAGAACCTTAACATTGAAGGTTCCGCCTGCGGAATTGAACGAAATATCAAGGTCATCGTTTCCGCCATAAAGTTTGATATAGTCAGCGGCCCAAGGCTCAACTGTATCGCCGCCGTTTGCCGGATATGTGTTGTGAGTTGAAGTGCATTGGAAAGGCGGCAGTGTTATGGTTTGATAGTCGTTTAAAAAATTAGCAGTAGTCCAGCCTGTAACAATATCCTCAAATGTATCATTATAACCTTGTGAAACGAGAGCGTTTTCGATTCCGGTTTTGCCGTTTGCCGGCTCTGCTACAATTTCTGTGATAATGGAAGATCCTCCATAATTCTCAGCGAGATAAACCATGAATAGATAGACCTGCACATAATCACTGAAATGCTGATCCCAAGAGGTTAAATCGTTATCCGGATTGTTTGGAAAGTCAACAATAGGGTCAGGGTGCCCATATAAGTACATGGCATATTCGGCACAACCTTCATCAACCCATGTGTATTCATTTACATCCATACCCCAATGAATAAGATGTTGTGTTTCGTGTGCCAACACCGACAGTCGGATTGATTCAACCGGGTCAAGTGGATAGCATGTCATATAAATCATTTCCATTTCGTTGCTGTGTCCGGGAGGATTCATCATCTGTGCCTGTGCCTCAGTTACCTGATTATATGCACTGAAATAGCCATCAAAGGATGTACCCTGATAAGAGCCAAGAGCGGAATAGAAAATTACCATTTTAGGATCGTTATCCAGTTCATCAGGGATTGGTCCAAAGTACTGAGTATCTAAATCCCATATTCCATTGTTCGGGTCAACTAACGTATGATCCTCGAAATGAGCAAGTACTGTATCGACTTCTGCCTGATTCATGTTGACCAGCCACTCGCTGTCAGCAACAAAGATATAGCAATGATTACCAACCGCGCGACAAGTAGCCGTAGGTTGAATCCATTGAGGTGGCATTACAGCAAAACTCCATGCCCAGAAGGTCTCAGTATCGCCTATGCCATAATCTCTTTCGGTGCGGCTTTGACGTATCTGTCGATGGTGTTCCGTGTTTTTGTATTGAAGGCTCTGGAGAGAAATATCCTTCTGCATAGCCTTAAACTCTTCGATTGGGTTTGCAAATATCACAATAGACAAAAGCAATAAAAGTGCAACTATAATGTGTTTCATACATTTCTCCTATGTTCTTTTTTTCAGTTGACAATGAATTGGTTAAATGTCAAGGTTTTTCTGCTAAGTTTTTGGGATCTTCTCATCCGTCAGGGCTTCGCTTTATCGCTAAGTAAATGCAAACTGAAAAGGAAAACTCCAATCCCAAAAAAACTGTTGACAGAATTATACCATAGGTGCATTCTTTTGTTTGTATAAAAAGTGAAGATGTAACAATAAGTAATTGTTTGAAAATCAGAAACTTCGGTATATGCAAAACATAATAACTAACGTCGCTATTTTATTCGAGTACAACTAACAAATTCATATCAAGGAGAAATGTATGAAAAAAAACTATGTTCTTGGACTTATCCTTTTAATGCTGTGCACATTCGCATTTGCTTTAACAGAAACCGAACCGAATGACGCCTGGGACGCCGCTGGCGTTCTGGAAATTACTGCTGGTCAACACGATGGTAATGTTACACCTTCCGGTGATTATGATTACTGGAAATTCCAGTCCACCGCAGGTGATGCCATTGACGCCAACACATGTACTGGTACAACACTTGATACCTATATGTATCTGTACGACACAGATGGTACAACCCTTATCATGCAAAACGATGACGATTGCGGTCTGCAATCACGCGTTACCATGACAACCGCCGCAGACGGCATGTACTATGTTGTAGTCAGAGCCTATAGTTCAAACACCGGATACTATATTCTTGACCTGATTGGTGCTAACATACCTATTCCCACAGGTTATCCTGTAAATGTATCCAATACCAGCCCTGCAAACGGTGCTATAGACCAGCCACTCGCTGGTAACCTTACATGGGATTGGGGTGCAGACACCGAAACTTATGACTTATGGTTTGGACCTGTTGGAGCAATGGTAGAAGTTGTTACTGGCGGAACTGCTGGAGCAGTTGGAACCCCTGGTTCTTACGCGTACAGCGGATTGGGATACGCAACCGCGTACGAATGGCAGTTTATTCTCCATAACAGCACTACCCGTTTTACAACAACCGGATTAGTTTATGGATTTTCTACAACTGATGGCTTACCAGATGATGTAACCAATATCTTCCCTGCAAACGGTGCGGTAAGTCAACCACTCGCTGGCAATCTTACATGGGATTGGGGTGTGGACACTGAAACCTATGACTTGTGGTTTGGCGAAGTTGGTGCAATGGTAGAAGTTGTTACTGCCGGAACCGCCGGATCAGTTGGAACACCATGTAGTTACACATACAGCGGGTTAGCATACGCAACCGCATACGAATGGCAGTTTATTCTCTATAACAGCTTATCTCGCTTTACAACAACCGGAGCTGTTTTTGGTTTCACAACAATGGCTCCTCCCCACACAACCTTCCCTTATGTGGAGGATTTCGATACGGCACTTCCAGCCAATTGGGTACAAGCTACATCACCCGAAGATCAGGATAACTGGGGTAGAGATAACAACGAATACTATACTGCCCAGTATGACCACACATCCGGTTCAGGCTATTTCATGGACTTTGATGATTCTGGAACTGGACAGGACAACGCGATTATCTACACTCAATGGTTTGATGTAAGTGCTCTTACTGCCCCTACACTGGAATACTGGTATTGGATTGGTCGTTCAAACTATCCACCTCCCACAGCTCAGTCAACTTTACATGTTGATGCCTGGAACGGTACAGGCTGGGATGCCATAGGTGCTCATGGCTACACAGCAGCATGGACTGCTGGCGGTGGCGTCCTTTCTGCTTACTCAACCACATATTTCAGAATCTGGGCAGAAGGAACAACCAGCTTTCAGAGCGATATAGCTGTTGATGACTTCCATATCTATGATAATGTTTCTCCTCCAGGCTGTAGTGCGGCTCCGGTTGCTCCAGCAGACGGTGCAATTGACCAACCAGTTAACGACACAATAGAATGGGCTTTGGCATCTGGTGCAACATACTACACAGTTAACATGGGAACCACGAGCGGTGGTGTTGATATTCTTGATAATGTTGTTGTTACTTCAACTATTACCAGTTACTCAAATGCACCGGGTAGTTCAACAATGTATTGGACAGTTTACCCTGGCAACCCCTATGGCGATGCTACTGGATGTACAGAATGGACATTTGATACAGTACCGGATTATCTGATGTCCTCCGGCATCAATACAACTGCCGGAGCAGGCTGGGAAGCTGGCACAGCTACTTATACTGTCACCGTCAACAACGATGGTGCGGTAAGCGATACCTACGACCTTCTTGCCGCAGGCACTACATGGCCAGCTCACTTCGAAAACGGAACCGGAGCAACCATTACAACTGTAACAATTCCTGCCAGTGGCAGTACGCCTGTTTATGGTGTTGTGGATGTACCAACGGCTACTGGTGGTACAACCGACCCGGTTGACTTCACAGTTACTTCGCAGGGAGACCCAACTCTTACAGATACATATAACTGTACAACAACTTCCTACGGAACTGCTGGTGGACCAGACATATTCGGATATACTTACAAGAACTCCGAAAATGCTACAGGTCCTGTCTATAACTGGTTTAATCCCGTTGGTGGAACACCAATCACAGGTCTTGCTGATGATAATGTTGTTGGACCGTACCCTCTCGGCTTCAGCTTTGATTATTATGGAACAAGTTATACCAATTTCTATCTTAACTCTAACGGCACACTTAACTTCCATGGTGGTTATACAAGCTACGGTCATGGATCACCAGGTATGCCTCATGCTACCTATGATCCTGACATCGCCTGGTTCTGGACAGACCTGAATCCTGTTGCAAGTTCTACCGAGGCAGTTTACTACGAAACTGCAATGGTAGATGGTCAGAATGCTTGCGTTGTTACTGTAGTTGACTACCCGGAGTATAACAACGGATCAAGAACTCTGACCGCGCAAACCATCCTGTTCGCTAACGGCGATATCAAATTCCAGTACAACAACTTTGTTGGCGGCATAGACATGTACGACACCTGTGTTGGTATTCAGGATACTCCTGGTGGGGATGCTCTTGTTTATCAGGTTGATGGTGAAAACAAGCTTGCCGATGCCTTTGCAGTACAGTACTACTATCCATCAAGTGATGTATTCACTCAGCTTAAGGTATTCTTAGAAGGTGCTTACGACGCTGTAACTCATCTTCAGTTACTGACGATTAACGGCGATGTTCCGTTAATATCACCTTACATTGATGCCCTTACTGTTGGAGCAATTCCAGCTAACGCAGTTGACTGGGTATATGTGCAGCTTCGTGAAACACCAACAGGTGCCTCTGTCTTCGAAAGAAGTTACTTCGTTCAAGACGACGGCTTTGTTGTTGATGAAGCAGGCGGACCAATTGGTGGAGCTATTCCTCTCGGTTCTTATTATGTTGTAGTAATGCAACGTAATCACCTTGCGGTTATGAGTGCTTTACCTTACTTATTCGAGGGTTCTGGTGCGCTTCTATGTGACCTTACGTTGAATGGTGCCTGCTACGACAGCGGTACTCTTAACGATGGTGTAAACGAGCTTGAACCAGGTATTTACGGTATGATTGCTGGTGAAACTACTGATCCGGGCTCAACCGGTGGTACGATTTCCGATCCCGACAAGGGCTTAGTCAACACCGGAAACGGCTTATCAGGCTATCAGCTTGCTGATGTCAACTTCTCGGCTACCGTAACAGACCCTGACAAGGGCTTCATTAACCTTAACAATGGAAAATCCTGTCAGGTTCCTGGTATTATTTACGCAATCGCCGCTGGAGCAAACATCAACATCAACAGTGAAATTGTTGAAATTAATCAAAATGCAAACAAAACCTTCAAAAAGCAAGACAGCAAAGTAAACAGAAATAATAAAACCCAGCCCCGCCGAGATCGGA
>JAIOTM010000302.1 GCA_021106755.1 Candidatus Cloacimonadota bacterium
CATGAATGAAACCGACCAGATTATTCGTCTCGCGGATGGCTCGTTGGGTGGTAAAGGCAGGGCACTGGCGTTTATCAACGCTCTTTTGGTTGCTTCGGATATTAACGCTCATTTTAAGCATATCGAAGTATTGCTACCTTCTACTGCTGTTATTGGTACCTATGAGTATGTCCGGTTTATGGAAATGAATGGTAATCCCGATCTTCGGCATGGAAACAGGCAGATTATAAACCACTTTCTCAAAGGATTGCTTTCCCCTGAACTACTTACAAAGCTCAGAATGTACTTGGAGCAGGTTCGTAAACCGCTGGCTGTAAGGTCGTCCGGGCTGTTAGAAGACTCCACATCTCAGCCGATGGCGGGTATTTACAGTACTCATTTACGTGCTAATACGCATCCCGACAGGGAAATCCGGCTTCAGCAACTTTGCGACGCGATTAAAATGGTATTTGCTTCGATGCACTTTCGGGAATCGAGACGTTACCTGCAAAATATTCAATTCAACCCGGAAGAAGAAAGAATGGCGGTTCTCATTCAGGAAATTGCCGGAGCAGTCCATAACGGATATTTTTATCCCCATTTTACCGGAGTTGCCCAATCCTATAATGCTCATCCACGGGGCTACCTCAAAAGTGATGATACCATTGCCTGGATGTGTTTTGGTTTGGGTAAAGGACTTGATAATCACGAATCAGTGTTCTTGTTCAGTCCAAATTATCCCAGCATGAATCTCAACGACGAAGTAGTGAATCAGAAGGAGTTTTTCGCGGTTTCGCTGAAAAGTGGGATGGAAACTCTCGCTTCGGTTAATCAATCAGATGCGACCCGGCTACCAATCTTACATGCGATGGACGAATCTTGTTTGAAGCAATTTTTCAAGCAGGATGAACAGATTGGAGAGAATATTCTGGATATTTCCGCAATACTAACCGACAAGCGTTTTCTGATTCCCCGGGTGATTAACGAGATTCTGGATATGGGACAAACCGCCATCGGCAAGCCGGTGGAAATTGAGTTTGCCATGCAGTTTGAAAAACGTGGGGAAGAGTTGCACTGCCTGTTTTATGTTTTGCAACTTCGCCCAATAGCAGTTCAGATTGAAGGTGTTGTTATAAAACCGGAAAAAACAGAGCACGACAAGCTCTTGCTTATGTCCCGAAGATGCCGTGGTTCGGGGCGTTACATGGGTATCAGGGATATTCTCTGGTTCCGGCAGGATAGTTTCGAAACTGCTGAAGTTCCTGAAATAATTGAAGCACTTCGCTTGCAGAACCGCAAGATGGAGCAAGAGGAGAGACCGTATTTGCTGGTAGCTCCCTGTAAGTGGGGATCAAGAAATCCCTACACGGGAATCCCGATAAAATGGACGGATATAAGTTGTGCCAAGGTGCTGGTTGAAATATCGGAATCGGCTGGTACAAGCAGTTTATTACGGGGAACTCATTTTCTTACTAATCTCAACGCTTTGAATATTGGTTATATTATGGTGAGTAATAAGGACGCGGAAGAGTATTTTAATCGGGAGTGGTTTACCAACAGACAAACGGATATGGTTTCCAGATATTTTGCTCATATCAGGTTAGAAGAACCACTGACTATTGAGATGGATGCAAGAAATGGTGTTGCCGTTATTTATAAGCCGGAGTGATGATTAATCTGTACAATACTGTGCTAAATACAACTCTCCGCACTTCTTTGCCATTGTTCGTATCCTGCCAATATAAGCTGCTCGCTCAGTAACGCTGATAACACCCCGCGCGTCTAACAGATTGAACGCGTGCGAAGATTTCAACAGGTAATCGTAAGCGGGAAAGACCAGTTCAGCTTCGAGAAGCTGGTGAGCCTGAGATTCGTAGTTAGTGAATGAATCAAACAGGAACCTGACATCTGCTTTGGAAAAATTGAAATTGCTGTATTCCACTTCTCTGTTATAGAATATGCTTTCGTATGGAGTAGTATCATTCCAGCGAATTTCCCTGTAATCATCTACATTCTGAATGTACATCGCGATACGCTCAAGTCCGTAAGTCAGCTCTACACTTACGGGAAAGACATCTAATCCGCCAACTTGCTGAAAATACGTAAATTGGGAAATTTCCATGCCATCTAACCAGACTTCCCAACCAAGCCCCCACGCACCGAGAGTAGGTGATTCCCAGTCGTCTTCCACAAAGCGGATATCATGCTTCCTGATGTCGATTCCAATAGCTTCCAGACTCTTGATATACAACTCCTGAATATCTTCAGGAGTGGGTTTGATAATTACCTGAAACTGGTAATAATGCTGAAGTCTGTTAGGGTTTTCGCCATAGCGTCCGTCTTTAGGACGGCGGCAGGGCTGGGCGTAAGCTACTGCCCGTGGCTCTTTTCCTAACGCGCCGAAGAAAGTTTCGGGATGAAAAGTACCTGCTCCCATCTCCATATCGTATGGCTGAATTATGTTACAACCTTTGTCAGCCCAGTAGCGTTGCAGTCCAAGTATCATATCCTGAAAATTCATGAGACAACCTTATTCAAAAAATTATGCTTCAGAAAAATGAGTAAGGGAAATTGTGTCAATGAAATGATGGGGGGAGGAAGATGCATCGTTTTTTTTAATGGGGATTAAGCTACACAACTGAGTAAGATTGTTTGGCTGTACCCCATGGATTTACCCAAATAGATAAAATGATTGTCACTATTATTGCCATACCGTATTAGACTTGGAATGCTAATTTCCGACTCTTTTTCTTTGTTTTGTTTAACACTTGTGTAAAAAACCTTTCAGTGCTACATGTTTTGGCACTTCTCCTCTAAATCAGTTCTTTAACAAGGCCAACTTCTCCTTTATTTGCTCAATTGTATATGAAGGTGTGTTTTTCATATTGAATTGGGCATCTATATGTTCAATAGTATAAACAATATACTTCACATCACCAGATATGGTGGATTTGTTTTTCATGAAGCCCTTTAAGGCTGTAATCACTTCATTGAAATTTTCTTTTGATTCAAGTGCAATATTTGTAAATATATCTAAGATTTTTGACGAAAAAGGACTAAATCCATCAACCTTAATCACTTGTTTAAAGCTTATCTCCAGCAATTCGATTAGCTTCGGAATTGCTGGGCTTGACCTTAAGTTGTTCAGACAATCTGCTCGATTCGAGGGAATACTATCCCCGATATTCTCTTTAACCCAGTTCACGTAGATTTCTAAACCCTTAATATCTTGCAATTTGACAAGTATTTCTGCTACATAACCCATTTCTTCTGGATTTGAGTATTGACACATTGTTTTTGTAAGAATTCAACAACATACGATTTGTCATTGTTAGTAATCAGCTTATCAATAATTGTCCGTCTTATTGGCTTGTCTGCATCCTTAAGGATTGCTTTTAATTCTTTTACTCTACCTGTATTAGCATAAAATACATCTACAAATCTTAGCCTAAAGTATTCATCTCTATTCGAATTGTTTATTTCCTTTTGAATATAAGAATAGCTATGTGTAATCCTGTTTTGAGTTAAATACGCAAAGTGGTGAATTAGTACTCTATCACTAACAATTCCTTCGCTAAGATTTTCAAGCATTCTTTTAACAATATCTTTATGCTCTAACTTAGAAGCAAGATATTCCAGACCGGAATCTTCTTGATTGTCGAAGACATCAAAGGAAAGCATATCGAGTAGAACCTCTTTTGGATAATCGATGTTGAATTTCTTCGAGAAATACCAAATATATTTAGCTTTTGTGACAATGCGTGTACTTCCTTGTGCATCCACAAATATTGCCTTTTTGAAATCCACTTTTGAGACATTCGCAGTA
>JAIOTM010000181.1 GCA_021106755.1 Candidatus Cloacimonadota bacterium
AATCTTATCGATAGATTGATTTTCGGGAAAGTAACCGATTTCATTGATTCTGATTTTCCCGATTTCATTATGTACCGATGGCCAACATTCAATTTAGCCGATAGCTCAATAGTCGTGGCTATCATCATTTTTATAATTTATATTTTTTTCTTTGAAAAACGTAAAAAAGTGCGAGAAATAGCTGAATCAGCTCCGAACCTTGCGGAGGAATAATGCGGAAGTTAGTAATTATCTTGTTCATCGTGGTAGCGGTAAGTGTACTTACCGGACAAACACCTATTGCCAATATTCAGGACAGCATATCTTTTTATGATGGACAGACAGTTACGGTAGAAGGTGTTATTACAATTGGGGCGGGGACAATTCATAGCAGTATTCTGAAAGCATACATTCAAGACGAATCAGGTAAAGGCATTCAGCTTTTTGATTTCACTTTAACTACTACCCATATTGCAGAGATTGTTCGGGGAAACAGGTTTAATGTAACAGGTGAAGTAGAAGAGTATCAAGGCACTACCGAGATAAAAAACATCAGCTATAATATTCTGGAAACAGGATTGGATATTGCACCCTATATTACAGTTATGAGTCTGAATCAGGCGGCGGATTATGTTACCTGGGAAGGAACTCTTGTCTCAGTGTCTGGTACTCTTAACGAAGACCCATATACTTCCGGTGGTGGTACGAATCTTAACATTACAGATAGCAGTGGCGATGACTTAACCGTCCGGGTATGGGAATCAACTGGTATTGACTACTCCTCTCTCGCAAACGGGGATGCTATTACAGCTATCGGTGCAATTGGTGTTTATGAAAGTGCCGCTCAGGTGTTGCCCGGCTACCCCGAAGACCTTGACATAAAACTTCCCGATGAACCTGAAATCTCCAACATCAGTCATTCTCCGGCAGATCCCGAAGAAGACGACCCAATTACTGTTACTGCCACTATTACTGATGCCGCTCGCGATATTACTTCCGCGACTCTGGAATACCGGGCGGAAAGCCAGACTGTTTATTTTCAAACAGCGATGCAGGCAAATGGCAATGAGTATTCTGCTACAACTCCGGCAATCAGTTCATTAGTAACTACTTCCGAAAATATGGTTGTTCGTATCAGGGCAACCGATAACGATAACAACGAAACAGTTTCATACCCGATAACCATCGTTATCGGCGGCGGTAGCTTTTACACTGCTATCGCTGATATTCAGGCAAACCTTGACTACTGGAATGGGCAACTCGTAGAAGTAAAAGCAGTTGTTACTATTGGAGCAGGTGTGCTCAGAGTCGACCAACTTAGTGCCTATATTCAGGATCTTTCCGGCGCAGGTATCAACCTGTACGGCGGAAACATGACCAGCCAGTACGAAAATGATATTATCCGCAATAATGTACTTATAATTACTGGTACAATAGAGGAATATGACGGAACAACCGAGATTAAAGATTTTTCATACCAGATTGTTGAAGAACCGTCTATGACCGTTGAAAGTGTAATTGTACCTTTAACATTAGCAGAAGCTGCCGATTGGGAAAATCTCGAAGGTGCAATGGTTAAAGTAGAAGGAACAGTTACCGACATAGGTTATGCCGGTGGAGGTGCAAATATTACTATTGCCGATAACAACAGCGAGGAGATAACTCTTCGTATTTGGGATTCTACTGAGATTGATACGCAAAACATGTCAGTAGGCAACTTTTTAAGAGTAGGTGGAGTAATAGGCTCCTATAACGATGCGTCTCAGATACTTTCCGGCTATGACGAAGACATCTACAACTTCAATAAAATCGCGGGCTGGCGTATAAGTAGCCAACCAGACATCCTGTTCGCCGCTGATACTCTGAAAGTTACAGTCGATTTCACTCCCGGTTATCTTGCGCAACCCGATGGTTTTCCAATTATTGTTTCCGCTCAGGTTTTCTACGCTTTAGAAACTGAAACAAGCTGGTGGTGTAATTCATTAGTTATAGATACTAATTACGTTTACAAAGGAGAGGTGTCACCGCTCAACTCCGTTACAAACGAGGAAAACAACTACAAATACTATATTCAGGCTATCAATTCTAACAATAGCATAATTCAGTCTGATATAATTTATGAGCAGGTTTATTCGGGCAAACCGATTGTTTCCAATGTTGTCTGGTTATCAGATGCCATGACAGCTTATCCAATACCGGGTGGTATTGTTATTCCACATCCCTTTATTGATGAATACATCAACATAACTGCCAGTATCACAGACCCCAACCCCAATGGCAGTGTAGAGGAAGCAAAGCTTCTCTTTCGGCGGTTTAACGGCAGCACGGAACATGATACATTGATGACCAGAATAAATAACATATATTGGGAGAGCTGGCTTCCGCCGATGGATTCTCTCGCTACATTTGCCGATACTTACCAGTTCAGTTTACACGCGATAGATGATGATAGTAACGAACGTTATACCGAATGGCAGGATATTCTGACAGGACAGCGCGCACCAGTTGTGTTTAATCTTCAAATTGAGAACATAGCCGAAAGGGGAGTTTCGCTTATAGTCGGGGCTAATATTCTGGATACAGATGGATATATTGTTAGCGCGTTATTGAAAATTCAAACTGATTATAGTTCTGGTTCAACCACCATTGCCATGAGCAGAGATACTACATACACATCCACTTACGCTTATGTTGACTCTACCCGCTGGCAGGCGGTAATTCCCGGGCAATCCGGCGGAACCGACCTGATAATATCTGTTTATGCCGAGGATAACAGTGGTTATACGACTCTTGATTATCCCGGTAATGGGGAGATAGGAGTATCCTATACTTACCCGGTTATCTCTCACACCGCGATATAGAAAGTTCCTCCAAAACCGTTTAATCCTTTCGATGGAGAAACTATTCCCATTGATTATTATACAAAGACCGGTAACAAGGTTATCCTGCGTATTTACAGTTCCGAAGGTAAGCTTGTGCATACACCGATTAACGCTATGGTTTCCAGCATAGATGGTTTGAACCGTTAC
>JAIOTM010000253.1 GCA_021106755.1 Candidatus Cloacimonadota bacterium
GATGTCCATCTATGTTATAGGTTGATGTTCTCAGTGCAAAATCAACCCATTCCGAAAGGTAAAAGTACTGTTCGTTATATTCTACAGGTTTTCCATTAGAATAGGTCATTGTTCCACGGGTTACATCAGTCCAATCTCCACCATTAATGGATTGCTCTGTAAACCAGGAGACCAGTTCGTCACCATTCCAGATGTAGCTCTCACGTTGAGATAATTCTCCAGGAGTTACTGTATAATCGCATTGCGTAACATGTCCACCCACCCATGTGTATGTATAGGTTTGCTCAGAAATCCCGGGATAAACCATCACAATATAGGTAATACCATCTGCACCATAAGTATAAGTTGTGGTGCCACTGGTTTCCCATGCATTGGTACTTTCATGCCATACTTCGGTAAGATATTGCAGTACACCTTCCTGACAATAATAACCAAAGATGTATGACAACTTGTATGGGTACATATTGTGCTGCTCCGGTGTATATACATCGTTTCGGAGAAGTAACTTACCGCCCCTGCTAGCATGAGTATCTGCGACAAGCGCGAAAATCATACACAGTAATAATACAACTGTCAGAAATGCAATTCGATTGTTCATCGGTAATCCCCTGCAAGTTTTTACAAATACTATTCAGGATTCAAATCATGGCAAGTAATTGTTTTTTTCCCATTACGAAAAAAGCCCGCTCCAATTATCATGGAGAGGGCTTAACTCAATTTTCAGGTTTAATTACACTTATTGCGTAATGTTTATGTTGTAAACTTCCTGAACATTATCATTAGGTGCTAACACAGAATAATAGGTGAAAGCGAGGTTGATGTTGGCAGTTGTGTAGCCACCGACAGGAGCAGGTAAGGTCAGTGTTTTATTACTGTTTGACCAGATAGTTGATGGAGCCGGATCGCCCGCGAGATTAATCAGATTCTGTAATGCTGTTACATTTACAGCTTCTGTGAAATTGATTATGATTGTGCCGTTCGGAGCTATTTCGGCGTATCCGTCATACTGTTCTATATTGGTGCTTTCAACTTCAATGCCATTCTGAGTCTGGATGTTCATAGCGACTGTGAAAGCATTACCGTTGACTGTTGTACCATTGATAGTAAGGATATAAACCGCGTTAAGCTGTAAGATTACTGATGGATCAATAACTACATGACAGTCGGATGTCCAGTTTATTGATGAGAGATAGACATCTGGTGCAGCTGGTCTGCTGAGAGTTATTTCGGTTTCTTCTGCTATAACCGGGCGATTAAGTGTAAGCTCAAGATTACTATCAACAGGGAAGTTGGGTACTAAGTTATGAGCAACAATCACAAGATTTTCAGCCGCGGGAGTCATGTAAAATGCGGGTTCGTTAACTACTAAGCCAGGAATCAGGTCAACGACTCTCTGATCAGAACCATAAACATAGGTTCCATCACTAAAGCTGTCTATCCGAATTTGTACTGTTCCGGTAGAGGGTATTCCGGCAAATGAATAAACCCCGTCAGCATCAGTGGTAGTAACATATTCGTTAGGAGAAACACCCCAGCCGATGAAATCCGCGATTACAGTAACATCTACAAGGTCAGGAATCAGTACATTGTTCACAGTCGCGTTAACAGAGCCTGTTACTCCGGCATTCAACGCGAACATATTCACATTATGTGTTTCTGAATAATGGAAGTCGTCACCTGTTGCGATATCAACAATACCGATAGCATCCAGATCAGGAATAACCATTAACACATGACTTACAGCATATCCAGCCCGGGAGGTAGTATTCTGGTAGAAAGTTATCTCGTAATTTCCAGAATTGAGGTTCATGATACTGTAGTATCCTAAAGCATCTGTTGTGGTTGATTTGAGAACACCATCCACAACCCAGGTTACTTCGACATTTTCGAGTCTTTCGTTGTCAGCACCATCGGTAACAATACCGTGAATAGTACCAATTACACGTCCGTTGTTCAGATTATCATCATCAAAGTTTGTAGTAGTATCTCCACAACCTGTAAAGATGAAAACTAATGCCATTGCCATGAGAATCCAAGAGATATTTTTCATAATCTCCCCCTTTTTGTAGTTTACCCAAAAATACAATGATGAATTTATTTGTCAATTAATACGAACTCTTCAATTAATGTGTCGTCATGGGAATAGGTTATCACTACCTGGAGGAGCTGTTTCCTAAAAAACATTGATTCTTCAATCAGCAAAGCAAATTATATTCGTTTGAATGGTAGCGGTTTGGTATTGTTACATCTAAGGAATGATAAATTCTTGAAGGTTGCAGTTTTTTTTTGTATTAATCAGAAAAATAAGCAGGGTCTAACAAATGCGAAGGTGTAATTCTTTTCTGGGCAGAAATCATGTTATTGCTGATATCCTGATGAGTTTCTTCTAACTCGCATATCAGCTTTTTCACAAGTGCCCGATGCGATTCCGCTTCAGGGATACAACTTTCGTGTATTATCGGAACCTTCATGTATTGGGCGTAACAGGCAATATCTGCTTCGGCTGTGTATATCAGGGGACGAATCACCACATTGCAACCATTATCTGAATGAAGAAGCGGTGCCATCCCTTTCAATCTGCCGGAGAAGAACATATTCATCAACAGCGTTTCGTTGGCATCCTCCCGATGATGCCCTAATGCTATTTTTGTGAATTTATTTTCCGAAGCAAATGTATATAAATGCCCTCGGCGTAATCGGGAGCAGAATGCGCACTTAGATTTGTTATTCTTTTTTTTCTCCCTGATTATTTCGTCAATTTC
>JAIOTM010000379.1 GCA_021106755.1 Candidatus Cloacimonadota bacterium
TACGCCGGCAACAACTACCGGAGCAATAGTATTAGAGAAAAGGTAAGGACGTGCTTTCTGACGGCACATCTCAACAATCTCTTTACGTCCCGAAACACAACCACCGGAAGCACCACCGAGGGCTTTACCAAAGGTTGTGGTAATAATATCGATTTTACCGAGTACGCCACAATGTTCGTGAGTACCGCGCCCGGTTTTGCCAATAAAGCCGGAAGAATGAGACTCATCAACAAAGAGCATCGCGTCGTATTTTTCGCAAAGATCAACCATTTCAGCAAGGTTGGCTGTATCGCCGTCCATAGAGAAGACACCATCGGTAATAACAACTTTCATGCGCTTGTCAGAATGGAGAATCAGTTTCTTTTCGAGATGCTTCATATCGGAATGCTTGAAAGTATCGTGCATAGCCGGAGCTAACCGGATTCCATCGATAATTGATGCGTGAACAAGGCGGTCGGAAATCATTACGTCTTCGTCGGTAAGCATTGCCTCGAACACGCCAGCGTTGGCATCCATACAAGATGGAAAGAGGATAGTGTCTTCGGTTCCGAGGAATTTTGTAACCGCCTGCTCCAACTCGCGATGAATATCCTGCGTACCGCAGATAAAACGTACAGAGGACATGCCGTAGCCACGGGAGTCCAGTCCATCGTGTGCAGCCTGAACAACATCAGGATGACTTGACAGCCCTAGATAGTTGTTCGCGCACATGTTGATTACTTTAGAAAGTCTTGCCCCTGAGGGAAACTCAACTTCAATATCGGCTGCCTGTGCTGAATGAATATACCGTTCCTGCTTGAAAAGTCCAGCATCCTGAATACCTTTCAGGGTTTCCTGATACATGCCTTTTACTTTATTACTGTATGCCATTTTGTTACTCCTTAAAAGGCAACCGCAAGCATTCCCTGCGGTTGCAAAATTATTCTTAGATAAACCGCAATACTAAGTCGGAAATTTTTGAAACTGTATCGAAAGCTTCCGGGGTTGCATCTTCGTCTGGAAGCTTGATTTTGTATCTGGTTTCTAAGAAACGCTTGAGTGATACCATTGAAAATGAGTCAACTAAGCCGCCAGATATAAGCGGGGTGTCGAATGTTACCTCATCGTCTTCTTCTTCGACATACTCCTCAATAACGTATTCAAGGACGGTCTCTTTGATTTCGTTCTGGTCTGCCATTTTGTTCTCCTTATTGGTTAGTTTTATTTCTTCGATAATATTTTGAAAGGTACTATAATAGTCAATATTTTCCGTATCAATAAATTTGTGCATAAAATAAAGGTATTCATTACATGATGTTATAAAATGCAATCTGAAAAAATACAAAAAACGAAATATCCCAAAACGTTTCATATCCCTTAAAAATGTGAGGGGAAGCAAATAGCTTCCCCTCGTGTTAAAGTAAAGCAAATGTTCTATTTACTATTGATTTCGTTGATAATTTGCTGAGTGATTTTCCTGTGGATGTCTTTGTGATCTGGTTGGCTTCTACTTCCTGGTGAATTGTAGTAGTGTGACGCGTACTCGTATGCTTCAAACAACGTATTTGATTCAAATAACCAGTTCGAGCAATTCAGATAAGCACTAAGGTAACCATTAACACCTGTGTATCCATGTGCACCGGCTGGCAATGCGTAGCTTCTGTCAGCAGGATTCAGATAGACTGGAGAACAGCTTGAAGGGGGATTATCATCATCATAAGGTCCCCAAAGTGATAGATATTGCGAAGTTGGATCTGCATCCGATGTCCAAGTGAGAGAATGGTCGGTTGTGCCATCCCAATTGGGGTCACTTGTAAATTCGGGAACAGACGGAATAGTAAGAAAGACTGAACGATTTTCTGTTTCGTTGATAACCAGGTCAATATCCACAGCATCTCCAGACTCATAGTCAATAGCACTGGTGTTAATGTCCCAGTAACTGGATTCTGGATAATGAGAAGCGGTGCAAGTGTATGAGTTCATCGAGACTTGCAAGTTGTTAATAGGATGGTCGCTTAGATAGCTGATTGATGCATACCCATCACGGTAGCCACCTGAGGCAAGCGAAAACATCCACCAGACATTAGTACCTACAGGTGGTCCTGATATTCCACCACTGCCACTACCGCTACTTTTACAGGATAAAAGCAGAATACTGGTGAATACTAAAGCTAAAATAAGTACAAGTAATAAGAAACGTTTCATGTTTCCTCCGGGGGTTAGAGGGGAAGCATTGCTCCCCCTCGTGTTAAAGATTCTAATCGTCTTCCAAGCCAGATGTATCGCCGATTTCTTCGCCCCACTCTTTGGCATGGAGAAGACGGCGCATTATTTTACCGCTACGTGTTTTTGGTAGTTTGTCCAGATATTCTATTTCCTGTGGCATTGCCAGCGGAGAGAGTTTTTTGCGAATGAAGTTCATGATTTTAAGCTCCATTTCATCGGTTTGCTCGAAACCGGGCTTCAGCGTTACAAACGCTTTCACAACTTCCATGTTTACATCGTCTGGTTTGGAAACAACTGCTGATTCGGCAACTGCTTCGTGTTCCAGAAGGGCAGATTCAACTTCAAACGGGCTGACAAGGTGTCCGCCAGTGTTTATAACATCATCGTCGCGACCTACAAACCAGTAGTAGCCGTCTTCATCGATGTACGCACGGTCGCCGGGGATATACCAGCCATTCTGGAATTTACTCTGGTATGTTTCCTCGTTTTTCCAGTAAGTACGCATCATTGAAGGCCAGCCCGGTTTGATACCGATTAGCCCAATCTTACCGGAT
Organism: Candidatus Cloacimonadota bacterium; assembly: GCA_021106755.1. Taxonomy (GTDB): domain Bacteria; phylum Cloacimonadota; class Cloacimonadia; order Cloacimonadales; family JAIOQZ01; genus JAIOTM01. The sequence goes on from JAIOTM010000379.1 coordinate 2,760, forward strand.
TCTTCGATTTTCTCAAAAGTTTCCGTGTCAACAATGCAGCCTTCGATGCCGGGGAAGGTTTTACCCATTGAGCCGGGTTTAACTTCCATGCCGGGATAGTTGGAAATCATTATACAGCCTGTTTCGGTTTGCCAGTAAGAGTCCAGGAATGGCATTCCGAGAACTTTTAGTGCCCAGACAACTGCTTCCGGATTAAGCGGTTCGCCCACACTCACCATGTGGCGCAGTTTAGATAAATCGTTTTCCCTGATGGGACCTTCGCCAGCTTTCATAAGCGAGCGAATAGCTGTAGGAGCAGTGTACCAGACAGTTACGCCATATTTCTCCATGAATTTATACCAGGATAGTGGAGAGAAGCCTACATCAAGTACACACTGCCTAACACCTATACACCACGATCCGATAATCCCGTAAGAAGTACCAGTCACCCAGCCTGGGTCGGCTGTGCACCAGTAAACATCGTCATCTTTAAGGTCTAATACCCATTTAGATGTTAAGTACTGGGCGATAAGTGAGTAATGCACATGCTTAACGCCTTTTGGTTGTCCGGTTGTACCGGAAGTGTAGTGCAATACCGAGGGGGATTCTGCTTTTGTTGGAAATATATCAAGCTTTTCGATTTTTTCAGTAGCTTCCATGTCAAACGCGATTTCCCGCTCCTGAAGCGGATGCTTGCCATCATAGTCAACTATAATGATATGCTTGAGATAGGGCATTCTGTCGCGGATTTTCCGCACTTTCTTCACATGCTTGCGCTGAGTGATAATCGCGGTAGTTTCTGCATTGTCCATCCGCACGAGAAGCGATTCATCGCCAAAGGCGGAGAATAGCGGCTGGGCAATAGCCCCAATCTTCATGACACCAACAAAGCTGAGGTAAAGTTCTGGAATTTTGTCCATAAACAGACAGATTCTGTCTTCATCTTTCAGCCCCAGATCGCGCAGGAACTGTCCAATTGTGTTACTGCAAAGCCGCACATAATTAAAGGTGTACTGCTTAATCTTTCCGCCAAGACCTTCCCAGTTAAGTGCGATTTTGTCGGCTTTGCCCTGATCGCAGATGCGGTCGGAGCAGTACCAGCCAATGTTGATATTGTCTCCCTCTTTATATCCAAGCTCTTTCTCGGATATCGACCAATTGAAGTTTTTTACTCTTTCGTCGTATGAACCGATTTTAGACATAAGTTCATTCTCCTTTATTTTTCTAGTATTACTATTGCGTTAGCATAATCTTTTAAATGGGTGAGCGAAACATGCAACTTTTTTATTTTTCTTTCTTCGGCAACTTCCCTCGCTTTGCCATGCAAAACAAGGTGAGGATTCCCCAACTCATCATTGGTAACTTCAACTTCGGCAAAGCCCATACCGTTACGCCAGCCTGTGCCAAGTGCCTTGAAATAGGCTTCCTTAGCGGCAAATCTGGCGGCGTAGTGCTGACTACTGTGGTGCATACTTTCACAATATTCTATTTCGAGAGCAGAATAAATCCGCTCCTTGAAACCGTTCTCTTTTTCCACTTGCCTGGCAACTCGTGCCACCTCTATCATATCGGTACCGGTACCGTAAATCAATTATTCTTCCCGCAACATTTTCCCGCATCTCCGCAATCGCAATCACAGCTATTTAATTTGCGGTTGAGAACCGCGAGCATATCAACGGTCATTTTAGGAAGGTCCCAATCTGGTTTCCAGCCCCATTCTTCACGGGCACAGGTATCGTCCATTTTATTGGGCCATGAGTTGGCAATAGCCTGCCTTACATCGTCAATCTCGTAGGACAACTGGAACTCCGGGATATGTTTACGAATTTCCATAGCTATGCCTTCGGGGTCGAAACTCATAGCAGCCACATTAAAGCAGTTGCGGTGAATTAGTTTGTCCGGATTTGCTTCCATCAGTTCCACTGTCGCCTTAGTAGCATCGGGCATATACATCATATCTAAGTAGGTGCCGGGTTTCAGGTTGGCTGTATATTTTTTGCATTTGATTGCTTCGTAGAAGATATCAACAGCGTAATCGGTGGTTCCACCACCGGGAAGAGCTACGTTGGAAATAATACCGGGCAAACGTACTCCACGGGTATCAACGCCGTATTTATTGAAATAATAATCGCAGAGGAGTTCGCCAGCGACTTTTGTAACACCGTATATCGAGCCGGGACGCTGAATTGTATCCTGCGGAGTGTTGTCGTGGGGAGTGGACTCGCCAAACGCGCCAATAGAACTTGGTGTAAAAAGCGAAAGATTCAGTTCTTTCGACAGTTCGAGTAAGTTTATTAATGCTCCCATGTTAACTTTCCAGCTTAGCATTGGATTTTTCTCGCCAACTGCGGAAAGCAGAGCAACCATATTGAAAACGGTATCAATATTGTATTTTTTTATTAGATTGCGGGTTTTCTCCCCATCAAGTGCGTCTAGTAGTTCAAACGGTCCGCCATCGGTAAAAAACTGACTTGCGTCTTCGCGAATATCGGTAGCAACAACATTATCTGTTCCGTAAATCTGACGCAGGGCGGGAATGAGTTCAGTACCTATCTGACCGCCTGCACCAGCGACTAATATCTTCTTCAATTATATCTCCTTAATGCACAATTTTATCAGTCTATAAAAAACATTCAAACGTGAAATTTTGTCAATAAGAATTACAGAAAAAAAGGGGATTGTGTTTACATGGGATTATCTGGGATTTGCAAATGACTTGCAGGAGCGAACCTCGAAAAAGACACTCGCAGAAGTCTGCTAAATTAGTCTGGTTACTGAATACAGTTCTGTATGTGATTGCATAGATGTGGGAAAAGCACTCAAGAGGGCGAAAACCCAAGTTTACCTCCACAGAAAATAACAGGTGAGAAACCGACAGATTTTACCTGAGCAATATCATCTTACGTACTTGCTCAACAGATTCAGATGTAAGCCTGTAGAAAAATATACCGGAACCAACGCTTTTCCCTCTATCATCTTTACTGCTCCAGATTACTATGTGATAACCAACTTCAAAGGCAGGATAGCTTTTTACTAACTGTCCTTTAATGTTGAATATCTCAAGTTTCGCGGTCTCATTATCTTTTACACTAAATTTTATGGTTGTTTCCGGGTTAAACGGGTTGGGGTAACAACCACTAAGCTGGGTTGTTATCGGCACAAGGTTCTGACTACTAATTGCGGTATCGCTAACTATAATATTCCATGTATAAGTAAGCGAATTACGGTTTCCGTAATTATCTGTCACATTCAGAATAAGAGTGTAATTTCCAGCCGTGTATAAAAAAGCTCTGAAATTATAAAAACTTACCGTATCTACTTCAGTTCCGTTTAACAACCAATGATATTCAAGCTCATTTCCGTCGGGATCAATGGCATCAATCTCAAAGAGTTGCTGGTCGTTTTCTCCGAGTATAACATCGCCCTCTGCCGGAACAAGGCTGGTAACTACAATTTCCTGATCCAAAACTGTGATGTAGTCCATTTTCGTTTCAGTAGTAGTACTGTCACCATTACTTACAGTTAGTGATACTGAGAAAATTCCACCTTGTGAGTAAGTCCACAGCGGATATTGTTCATTTGAATCAACTGTTCCATCGTTATCAAAATCCCAATCCCAAGTCAGTATTATTCTATTAGAAATTGCCGTAAAAGAAATGGCAATTCCGGGCGACACTGAAGTTGAATCAGCAACAAAATCTACGCCAAATGGATATACTTGCCAACTTAGATATGGATATCCATCATTATTCAAATCATCAATATCCCAGATGTCTTCATCTCCATTGGCAAATTCTCCAACAAAATCCCAATTAGCATAAGTATATGTGTACTGCATTTTCATTTCAACAGTTGTTTTTCCAAATACTCCAGAGCCTAAACCAGTACCAACTCCAAAAGGAACATTTGCAGTTTCGGTGTTCCAGAAGCAATAGTTATTGCTGGAATAGGAAGACCTATATCCCAGAAAGCCACCAACATTTGAACTCCCAGTTACACAACCGATACAGTAGCACTTATTGATACCAGTATACCAACTATCCCCGGCAAAACCACCGACACTAAAATTGCCATTAACACTACATAGACTATAGCAATTGTTTATATGGGAATGCCAGATTTCTCCTGCCAAGCCACCCACATAAGAATTCCCAGTCACACTGCCTGTGCTGAAGCAATTGCATAAGTATCTGTTTGAAGTGAAAGAACTACGATAACTTGCGACTAAACCCCCGACCCTTTCATTGGCACTCACATTGACATTGGTAGTACCTAAGTCTTCAATAGTAGCTTCGTGTGTATAGCCAAACAAGCCTTGATAATCCGAAGTAAATCGACAGATGTACAGTCCATCGATGATGTGCCCCTGTCCATCGTATGAACCAGTAAAAGAATCGGTATTATCTATACCAATCGGACTAAACCCTTCGCCCGCGTTCCAGCTTGATGTGGCGGTAGCATCAATATCTGCTGTTTGAATGAAGTGAGAACTCCATGAGGTGTTGTTTAAGCTAATCCACTCTAAGTTATCCAGATTAGCCACTTGATATGGGTCTGCTACGGTACCAGTGCCTGCTGGTTGTACATCCTGAGCAAAGAGTCCTGCACAGCCCCAAAGAAGTAGTAACATAATCAGATTCTGTTTCATTATATGCCTCCTAATCATCATTATCTATATAGTCTGTAATGGAAAAGCAATGTCAAGTCTTTTTTTTTCTGACACAAAAACAGCGTTCCCCATTGTGCGGAAACGCTGTAATATTTTTCTGGTTATTGGTTAATGAATATCTTCTTCGCCGTTGAGAATCGCGTCTTCGATTTTACAGCCAAGTTTCATAGCTTCTTTGAAGCTCAGGCGAGTGGGGAATTGTTTCGAGCCGAATTTACCTGCAATGTCATCCACTATGGAGTAAACAACGGGGATAACGAGCAATGTAAGTATTGTGGCGAATCCCAATCCGAAAGCTATACCGACCGCCATAGGCTTCCAGTCCTGAGCAGCTTTTGCTCTTGACAATATCATAGGCATTAATCCACCGATTGTAGTAACGGTTGTGAGGATGATAGGGCGGAGACGGGTCATACCAGCGTTAATGAGCGATTGCCAGCGATTTGAACCTGCCCGCCGCTCTCTGTTAACGAAATCCACCAGTACTAACGAATCGTTTACTACAACCCCGGCAAGAGCTACCAATGCCACAAGTACAGTGAGGGAGAATGGTAAACCGGTTACTAACAGCCCGATAGTTACCCCAATTATGGAGAATGGTATAGTCAGCATAACTACGAGCGGCTGTATGTATGAGCGGAACTGAGTTGCCAGAATAGAGAATATCACAATAAGCGCGATTCCGAAGGCAAGAAACAGGGATTGATAGGATTTACGTTGCTCTTCCACAACACCTCCGTATTCAATCTGATAACCCGGGAAACGCTTGTGTAAGTTAGATAATGTTCCTTTCTTACCTGTAAGTTTGTTACCGTTCAGAATTCGCATAACTTCATCGGTTGTACGTTTCTTACGCATTCCTTTGTCTTCATAGAAAGCGTTATTTGCCGTAACAGTAATTGTGCGTTTTTTATCGCGATGCGTAATAGAAGCCAGACTTGGTTCTATAGAGAAATCGACGACATCGCGCAGCATAACAAGTTCACCCCGCCGATTGCGGATTTTCAGCTCTTGTAGTTTCTGCAGGTCGTTAATCTGGTCTTTGTGCATTTTAACGACTATGTCATATTCATCTATACCGTTCCCGCGAAACTCAGATACTTTAGTTCCATACGAGGCAGATCGTAAAAGCCCCGCCACTTCCGCTATGTTCAGTCCGTGGATAGCGAGGTTATCGTTTCGG
>JAIOTM010000034.1 GCA_021106755.1 Candidatus Cloacimonadota bacterium
CTATTGTGTGTTGCCATTCATCTCCCCAATCAATAATTGTATCCCAGTAATTAAGTACGGTAATATCTCTTTCGGAAGCCATAACAAGCAGGTGTCCACCCGGGACAATATCAATATCGGGGAAAACCCATTTGTAAGGATTATCTGCATCATCCGAAACACCATAACCCGCCAGATTGACCACCTGATTACCTCTGTTGTAAAGCTCAAACCAATCAGGTTTGTCGCCAAACTCGTCCACAAAAGTACTATGGTTTTGCGGCATAACCTCGTTAATAACGATATTCTGGGCATTAAAGCCAATAGAAAAAAGTAACAATAAACAAATAACGATATTTTGTTTTATCATCAGATAGCGTGAAAAACCTATTTCAGCAACAGACATTTTCTTACCGAAGTAAAATCACCGATTGACAACCTGATAAAATAAATACCTGAGCTAACTTTGTCGGCTGTCCAGATAACACTATGAAATCCTTTTTTCTGTCGCTGGTCAACCAAAGTAGTAACTAATTGTCCTTTTATATTATAGACAGATAGTTTTACATTGCTTTCCTGTGCCAGCTGATAGGGAATTGTTGTTTTGGGATTAAATGGATTGGGATAGCTCGCATACAAATTGTTTATCGCGAGTTCAGGTTCTTCATTCCCTTCTGGAAAGTTAGCCACCCCGGGAGAGCCGTTAGAATCTGAAGCAGACCAGCTTTGCGGTAATGAGTTATCCATCGAAAAACGCAACAGCGAAAGAGTAGCCCCCATGCCATCGGGTTCTACCGCCCAGGGGAATTCATCATCATACTTCACCGAGTCAATCAACACACCTTTATAGTCAAACAACCTGAGCAACTCCCCTTTTCCGCTCAATCCAAAATCAAAATTGCCAATGCTACAGTCAGCTTCCGGGAAATGTTCGCGAAACTGTTCTTCAGCCTGACACAATACAAGAAAACCTCTGCCAGGAATTATCTGCCCTCTGGTAAAGGTATAAACATGCGAATCATCTTCATCCTTGAACTCCCAGCCGGAGATATCCTTATCAATACAATTAGGATTATATAACTCAATCCAATCTCCGGTATCAAAATCTTCTGCCGAATTGTAATTTATCTCATTAATAACAATATCAAACGGGACAATAGGTAATTCTTCAAACAAGGCTGTTACTGTAGTATCTTCATTCAGAGTAAAATCTACAGTGGGTTGAGTACTCTCCAATCCATGCCATCCGACAAATCTATAACCATAGTTAGGAACAGCAGTAACACTCAAAGAGTTTTCTGTGAAGTATTTGCCGCTCCAGGGAAACTCGCTTATTTTAATAGTGTTCAGATGTATTGTACCAGCCTCAGCCATATTAGCTTCAATAGTCAACTCGACAGGATTGGAATAATCAAAGAAGTCTTGTATATGTTCAAACATAAAATCCGGTCTTAACTCGGCAAATCGTTCTAATCGTTCTATGGCAGCATCCCAGTCTTCAATTGCGTTCCATCGGGCTATATGTCTATCTATTTCGCCAGCAATTAAATCACTTTTCTCTTGAATCTGTTGCAATACTGTTTCAGACTTAAATGTGGAGTTCAGATGGTCGCAGAAAACACTCGCAAATTCTTCCACAAAATCATCATTAGTAAGTAGCCTTCTGAACAGAAGTGTTGACCAGGGACGATTACCCCAGTGTGTACTAGTTGTGTCCATCATGTAAAGCAGTGTTTCATGCTGATAGGCATCTATTTGAGTAAGTCCAAAACCCAACTCCGTATCATAAAGAAGCCATTTCCATCTACCTATCTCGGTTGCATGACGCCAGTATTTATTGTTTTTTGCAGGCCAGTCATAGTTCTGAGAGAATATTTCAATAACATAATAATTTATAAAGTTGGCAACATCCATCTGGGTTTTAATATACTGATAATTTTCCTGACTACTTATATTGCTATTAACAATAAAATCCATCATTCTGATATAATGATCATTATTTCTCTCAATTACTAAACCATCTCGCTCAAGAAGCTCAATTTCATTTGCTGGTATCTGATTATGGGAGGCAATGAAGTGTTTGCTGTTTTTCTCGCGAATATTCAGAATTCCCCAATATTCACCATTCAGATATATTGAAGCAGGTCTATACGCCTGTTTCTCTACTTCGCCATTTTTGTACAAGTTAGTAATCAAAGCATCCGCGAACATAGTTCTAATCCAATCATTTCCCGCATTTCTCAGAATAAAGGATTCAAATTTGTCTATCTCCATTTCCGGGAAAAGTCGGTATTCCAATTCTCCAGGTCCATAGATAGCTCTGGTATGAATTGCCAAAGATTTCTGAGCAAATCGTCTTGAAAAAGCACCATAAATTTTTACTCCGGCATCAATACTGAAGCCAAGTTTACCTGCTTGTTCAAACAGTTCAACGTGAAGTGGTCTTTCCCAATCCTGATTATAGTTCGGATTATCAGGATTATTTCCTACAACATACATTCCATACTCTTCATCGAAGAAATTGAAGGGATCAGTTGTCAGCGAGATAACAGGCAAAGTTGTTTGAATATCAAATATATACGACTGAGTAATAATA
>JAIOTM010000283.1 GCA_021106755.1 Candidatus Cloacimonadota bacterium
TTTGGCGGCGGTGGAATTAGTATGCACGATGATCGACCAGTAATCTTCGATCCAATCAATCGTTGTAGTATATACAATAACTACTCAGGGATTGGACAGGACATTTTCTTCAATTATGCAGAGATTACATGTAATGTAATTCTCGATACTTTTTCCGTAATGCAGGATGATAACTATTTTGCCACAGGAAGACGTCAATGGGATGACATGCAACCTAGCTTCAGTTTTGATATTCTGCACAACTATTATCCTTTGGTGAATGCCAATTTATACGTAGCTCCTTGGGGTAACGACCAAAATAGCGGACTTTCACCCAGCAACCCACTTCAGCGAGTAGCTTATGCCATGCACTGTGTTGCATCAGATTCAAATAATAAATACACTGTCCATTGTGCCCCTGGAGTTTACAACAATTCACTTAATAATCAATACTTTCCAATAGGTGCAAAGAGCTTTGTGACGCTTGAGGGAAGTCTGGAAGAACCTACTATCTTTGATATGGAATTGAATCCTCGGGGATTTGTTTATTGTCAGGATGAAGCAAGATATTCGACAGTACGCAATTTTGAGTGGCGAAACATGAACTCAACAAGATTACTTTCAGCATGCTCTATCAGTCATTTGAACACATGCGATCCTGTTGTTTTTGAAAACATCAAATTGGAAAACTGCACATCTGAAGCACGTGTTGGTTTCAAAGTAAACAACTCTAATAATGTTACTTTTCGTAATATTTCCATGATTGATATGACTACTTACGATACTCGTTGTGGAATTTCCCTTTCAAGTTGTGACAATATCCTCGTTGAAGATTGCACGTTCACCAATTTGTCATCTTACTATGGTTCAAACAGTGCATTCTCTGCTAAGTATTGTGAAAGTATTACGCTCCGAAACTGTAGTTTTGATAACTGCCAGGCTTTGACATCCCCTTACTACTTGTCCGTGATTGACATGACACCGGATAACACCTCCATTGTGGCGAACTATGTAATTGAGAACTGTCTCGTAACAAACTGTAACAATCAGGGAAACGGTATAGTTGTTAATATAGATTCCAGAAACGGAGGACACACCACTATAACCGGGTGCACAATTGTTAATAACGTTGGCAAAACTAAATTCAAAGGAGATGTTGATATCTCGAACTGTGTTTTCCGAAGTACGTTGAGCGAAGAAATAGACTGTTGTTATGGAACAGCTTTTATCGATTATTGCTACATTGAGGGCGGCCAAGCGGGGATTGTCAGTTCTGCCCCAGATTATTCAACAATCAATTTTGGCACGCACAACATTGATGCGGACCCTCTTTTTACAGGAACCGGTACTCATCCATATACTTTGCAATCCGGCTCTCCCTGCATTGATGCTGGAGACCCCAACGCATCAACTACTTACCCATGGGATATGGCTTTCAACGAGCGAGTATGGGATGGTGATGATGATGGGAATGCAGTAATAGACATGGGTTGTTATGAGTATCAACCATTATTGCCGCCACAGAATCTAACTGCTCAGGTTAATCTGACAGATGTACAACTTTTCTGGAATGAACCACAAGTAAGTGTTCGTAGTCTCAGCGGTTACGATGTTTATCGTGATAACCTCCTGATATGGGATACTGATAATCCGGCGAATACGCAGATAAATGACATCAACGTTGAACCCGGCACGCATGAATATAATGTAGTGGCGATATATGGGGAATTACAATCTGTTCCATCAATCGTTAATGCGGTAGTGGATTCTGCTTCTTACCAGTCACCCTATAATCTTACTGCTCAGTTATCAAATGGGATGGTTTATCTGTCGTGGGAGCACTCGCAAGCCAATCTGCGATTGCTAACAGCATACGGAGTTTATCGAGACAGTGTTCAAATCGAAGTAATTGAAGCTCTCGCACACACTTACTATCTAGATACGATTGAGAATCCTGGCATGTGTGGCTACTCTGTTACAGCATATTATGGAGACTATCAAACTGCTCACTCCGATACTGTCTGGGTTACTGTTAAGGCGGATGATATAACGCAAATACCCTTTGAAACTTATCTAAGTAATGCTACGCCCAACCCATTCAACCCCGAAACGTGCATTAATTATGGGCTTTCTACTCCTGCCAGAGTGAGAATTGACATCTATAATATCAAAGGTCAGGTAGTTAATCATTTAATGAACGAAAAAATCCCCGCTGGTCACCATAAAGTAATCTGGCGGGGTAATAGTGATAACGGCAAAAAAGTAGCAAGCGGAGTTTACTTTGCCCGTCTTAAATCCGGTAATGTAAACCAAATCCAGAAGCTGATACTGTTGAAATAGCTTACGACTTCTTCTGCAAAAAAGCCAGTGAAGGCGTGTTCTTATCCTCGAACCCGAAATCTGGCAAATATACTCTGACTTGATGATGTAAAGTGCAATATTGAGCGTGAAAAACAACATAAAAAAATCTTTTGAAAAAATTGGGACATCTCTGGAATTTCGACTACTTTATATTGACAGCATCTAAGACAAGTTGAAAATTGGATGTTTAATAGATATGAGTAAACACTGAAAATGAATGGAGGATGCATGTCCGTAACACGAAAGAAAGAACAAATATTACCTGTGATACCACTGCGTAACGCGCTGATGGTTCCTTATATAATTACTCCTATACTGGTGGGGCGACCTGCTTCGTTAGAAGCTTTGGAAGCTGCTTACCTCGAAGACAAACTTGTTTTGTGTATTTCCCAGAAAAATTTCTCGATGGAAGATGAAGACCCCCGCTCGAAAGACCTCTTCCGGGTAGGAACACTCTGTAATGTCCTGCAAATCTTTCGTATGCCGGATGGAAACGTAAGAGCACTCATCGAAGGGAAAACGCGGGTGACTATCAAACGTTTTTCCCGCAGGAAAAGCTTTTTATCGGCGGTTTACGAGGAGAATGAACTTTTTATTGATGAATCCACGTTGGCATCCGAAGCCCTGATGCGTTCTTTTTTCAAGGAATTTCAGGAGTATGTCTCATTATCTAAGGTTGTTCCTGAGGAATCATTATTACCGTTCAAGAGTGTAGAAAAACAGGACGAATTTTTCTATTTTGTGTTAGCTAATATCGAAGTTGACCTGTCAATAAAGCAAGAGGTTTTCGAGATTGAACTATTCGGACGAGCAGTGTTAGCTTTGTTTGAAATCCTCCATAATGAGATTGAAATTCTAAACCTGGAAAAGCAAATAGATGTTCAGGTTAAAGACAAATTGAGCAAGATGCAGAAGGACTACTATCTCAATGAGCAACTCAAGGTTATTCATAAAGAGTTGGGCATATCTGATGACGGGAATTCAGATCTGGCACGGTTTAAGGGACTGTTAGATGAAAAACCTCTCAATGAGGAAGCCAGAAAACGAGCAGAAGAAGAAATCAGGAAACTCGCTCGGTTAACACACAATTCTCCGGAGTACGCTGTTGTTTATAATTATCTTACCTGGATTTTTGATTTACCCTGGGAAAATTCTGACCATGAGGAAATAAACATCAGGCATGCCCGGGAGATTCTGGACTTAGACCATTACGGATTAGAGAAGGTTAAGGAACGGATATTGGAGTACCTCGCCGTAATGCAGATGAAGAAAAAATCGCTGGGACAGATTCTTTGCTTTGTAGGACCTCCCGGGGTAGGAAAAACCTCATTAGGTAAATCTATTGCAAGAGCTTTGGAACGTGAATTTGTTCGCCTCTCCCTCGGAGGTGTACGAGATGAAGCGGAAATCCGCGGACACCGCCGCACCTATATCGGAGCTTTGCCTGGTGTAATAATTCAGAGTCTGAAAAAAGCGGGAAAGAGAAATCCGCTCATTATGATGGATGAATTAGATAAGATGAGCGTGGATTTTCGGGGAGACCCGTCCGCGGCACTTCTGGAAGTACTCGACAGCGAACAGAATCACCAGTTCAGGGATCATTATCTCGACTTTGGTTACGATCTCACCGATGTGCTTTTCATTACGACAGCCAACACACTTAGTCCGATACCTCAGCCATTGCGGGACAGGATGGAGATAATTCATATACCCGGCTATACTTCCATAGAAAAACTGAATATCGCGATAAAGCATCTCTTACCCAAACAACTTGAACTGCATGAAACTGGCGATAGAATAAAACTCAAATTCCAGAAACCTGCCATTCAGGAGATTATTGATAAATACACGCGGGAAGCTGGTGTAAGAGAGTTGGAGCGAAAACTTGCCACCGTTATCCGCAAGATTGTTCGTAGTTATATCGAAAAACCATTTACTAAGCCTGTAACTGTCAAAAGAAAAGACCTGACGGGCTATCTTAATGTCCCTAAGTATCTCTATTCCGATGTCAACCAGAGCGATGCAGTAGGTGTTGCCAACGGGCTTGCCTGGACAGCTCATGGCGGTGAAACATTACAAATCGAAGTCTTGCGCCTCAGTGGCGATGGTAAAATAAAGCTGACAGGATCGCTTGGCGATGTAATGAAAGAATCAGCAGAGGCGGCATTCAGTATTGCCAGGTACAACGCCTCGAAATACAGAATTGACAAAGAGTTGTACAAAAAAACAGACTTGCATCTACATATCCCGGAAGGGGCAATACCCAAAGACGGTCCTTCGGCGGGAATTACAATAGCCACCGCAATTATCTCCGCTATGTCCGACCGAAAAGTCAGGCACGATATTGCAATGACCGGTGAGATTACCTTAACAGGTAAAGTGCTTCCCATAGGAGGATTGGAAGAGAAACTCATCGCTGCCAAACGAGCTGGTATTACGGATGTAATTATCCCCGCGAAAAACGCTCCCAATGTAGCGGATTTCAAGAAAGAAGTAATTGACGGAATGAACATCATCTACGTCGATTCTATCGAAGAGGTGCTGGACATCGCGCTGAAAGAGTAATGAAAATCAAGCAACTTGAGGAGACTGTGCTGGCGGACGGGACTATTAGAAAAATTCTGGAAATAGCTCCGGCAGACTTTGTGCTTTTCGGATTTCTGCTAGAAGGATTTGAAGGCTTTTGCAACTATACTACGATTGTCAAAGATAACCGAAAGGTTATGCAGTTAGATATATCTCCAGATTACCGGAAGCAGGTAATGGAAATTATCACACATATTGGCGAAACGGTATCCAGCCACCCCGGAAATAAAAGAAATTTACCAGTTCTTCCAGGTTCGGGCGAAAACCCCTATCATATGCCCGACCACTAAGGAAGCCGCAATAATATAGTGAGTGAAAACAGGATTTGAGGGGTCCATTGGTCCCATTGAGCGCTGAGCAAAAAACACAATAAGTACAGCCGCGACGACAAAGGCATAAAACATTTTTCCCGCGTTTTTCTTACTATAGAAATAATATGAAATCAGGGCGGATACCACCATAATAATCAGAATTATTAAACCAGACATTGTAGCTCCTTAATCATAATTGACACCAGTCAGATCACCATCTGTAATTGAATAGCATACACGATTCTGCTCTTCTGCGATAGTAATCGACTTCTTGAGAATTCTGAAATATGTTCCGGGGAACAATTTTTTGAACGCGATAAGATGCTTAGAAACGTCATCTTCTTCGTTAAGAATCCGGTTGATGCTATCTTCAAGACGATCTTCCAGCGTATCCAGCTTGTCCCGCAGAGCTTCTATCTGCTCTTTGTTGTCTCCGGGTTGTTTATTGAGTTTCATAAGTTTATGAGTCATAACCAATAGAAGTTCCTTAGTGAAAGGACAAATAGTGATTTCCAACTCTGTACCAATAGCACTGGAGTTACCAATAATTGCCGCTTCGATTTGCTCTCCGCTTTGAACTTGTCCGCCGACCACACTGCTGGTTTCTTCATTGCCGTAAATCCCTTTTTCGGCTATGAGTTTGCAGAAATGAGCATTGTGAGAAAATTTGATTCGTCTGGAACAAAACAAGTGGGCATGTTCGGCAGATTCGAATTCCAGATTGCCATTTACGGTAATTCCTCCGCTTCGGCAATTTAGGATGTCACCGTTAACCTTCAGATTGCCTTCCACATTGAGAGTGGCATCGTTAATATCACCGTTTACAGTTAAGTTTCCGGTTACAGTAACAATTATCTTGTCCTTTATCTCTCCGTTTACTGTAAGGTTGCCGAAAAGCGAAAAGCTATCAAAATTCCTGTCCAGATCAGTGTCAATGGTGAAATCAGATTTTATATGTACGCGGTTATCTGTGTCGAGATAAGGGTATCCGGCGTTTTTAGCAACAATAGTGCTGTTTTGTTCGTCATAGGAAACGCCTTCACCGATATAAGCACAGATAATATCTTCTTCGTTAAGCATAGGCTCCAGAGTAACACCAGTAACGGTTTTACCCGATTTTCCCTGCCGGGTTATGTAGAGGTGTGCCAGAGATTGCCCGGCTATCACCCGCTCTAAGGAATCTAGTGCGGAAAAATCTGTCGTATCGAAATCCGGGTCTATGCAGTTGCCTGTATCGAAAACAGGCGAGAATTCAGCGAGAGGTTCGGAGGCGGAGATGCCAATCGCGAGGGGGAAAGGAACACCGGGTGCTTTGGTGATGCCCTCTTCTTCAGCGGTCTGAACAGCGAGTTCTATTCCTTCAACAATTGCCGCTTCTTTGATTAGAGTAAGGATATCTTCTTCGCTGATAAATCCCGTGGTCTCGTCTATTATCATTTCGCAGGTGAGTCCATCTTCGCTGATTGTGAGATGAATATTGCCGTCCGGGTTGCTGAAAGTTTCTTCCATAATATTATCCTAAGACATTCCAATTAATGTCGCCTGCCGTAGCTTAGTCTGATTACGTCGATATGAATAGAATTTCTCGTTTTCGAAAGTGCATTGCGGAAGTACTTCGATTTGCGTAACTCCACACGTTGTTAGCTGATTAATCACTGTTCCGGTTACATCAAGCTTGCTACAGGGGAGTACACAACCGCCAGCGTTTTTGAAGTTATTGAAACAGTTTGAATCAACCTGATAGTTTCTGCCGATAATTGCCGGTCCTACCCCCGCGATGATATTTGCGACCTCGCATCCATACCATTTTTGCATTGCCGCGATACAAATACCTGTAATATTTTTGAGAGTTCCTTCCCGCCCCGAATGAACCGCTGCGCAAACCTGCTTCATAGAATCATAAAGCAGTAGCGGAACGCAGTCCGCAGTACGGATACAGAGGTAAATCCCCCGCTGATTGGTTATCAAACCATCAGCTTCCGGGATTCGCAGCTTTGTTGAGTTTACCCGAATTACCGTGCTACTGTGAATCTGATTAACTGTTAAAATCTGCTCAGGCTCAACATGGATGTCGGAAATTGACACACCATTAGTCAGCACTGTTTCTATCTCCTCAAAAGTCTCTCCGAAGAAATGATACAAGCCATCAAAGTTATTAAGCATTTCTGAGAATATCATAATTTTTCAATTAAGCTGTGATTTAGTATTCGTCAAGGAAAAAGGTAGTTTGGTTGTTGAAGTTGGTGAACTTAGAATTGGACATGGTTTTTGATTACTGATATATTTCTCAGTCTGTGTCCTGTCAGAATTTTTATCCAAGCTAGTGTCATGTCAAGCATCAGGTGACGGTTTTTCTTTGTAGGGGCAATCCGCAAGCCAGTCCCTGGCGGGTCTGTAGGTGGTTGCCCATTTATCCTGTTTGGTTAGTAAGGGAGGGTACCCACAAGGGGCACCCCTACAAGACCGCAGAAGTAAAAGTGTACATCTA
>JAIOTM010000074.1 GCA_021106755.1 Candidatus Cloacimonadota bacterium
TTTAAGGTTTGAGTTTTGTCGAATCGGTCGGGATGAACAAAAATAATATCCCTGATGTGATTAAGCTTGCCGTTTCCCATCGCCTGACGACTCAGAAGAACAGCATCCGCGGGATTAATCTGGTCAGGATTAATCTCAATATCTTCCCCGGAAATATTCATTGGGCGAATTTGCAACAGATAGAATTGTGGTTTTTGTCCTGGTATAATATCTAACGCGAACTCCAATTCCACGGCTACTCCAGTCGCTTCACTACCAATTTCCATTAATGAGTTAATCAATTCCAGCAGAGGAGGCTGATCATAGCGAATAATGTTTCGGAAGGTCAGTACCCGTGGACCCTCGGCAAACTTGAAATCGTTGAAATCCCGCCGGGAATTATCCCACACAGATGACAAGTGCTTCAATTCCCCGTTCAACCGCGTGGAATTTATATTGAGCTTCACTAAAGTAGAAGCTTCACCTTTTTCCAGACTGAACAGCTTTGTTTTCAGGTCTATACAATAAAACTCCTGCTGATTATTCTTTATCTGCTCTTCAGGTTTGTAGATGTCCACCATAGGTTGCAGGGGGCAAAAACGATGTGCCTTTTCACCATCGACAATTGTCTTGCCGAGACCAACTGCCAGGGCGGCGATTCCATCTTCGTTTCGGGAAAAAGCCGGATAAAAATTGTAAGATTGCACCACTCCCGAAATCATAGGGTAAAAATATCTTCCTTCCCGAACTGAGCCGGCAATCTCCTGAAGAACAACCGCCATCTTCTCTTCACTGAGCTTGAAATTGATACTCTCAATATATTGGCGGGCATTAGATTTCCATGGGGAAGCAAACACTTGTTTCACCGCGCTAATCAATTGTCTGAACCTTATTTCCGGGTCTCGATGCGAATTAGGCAGCATATAGGTTTCGTATATCCCCGCAAAAGGTAGCGATTGGGAATCTTCCAGCAAACCGGATGAGCGTACTGCCAGCGGAGTACTGAAACCTTCGCAGAAAACGCGGAGTCGTTGGGTTAATTCTTCGGTTAGTTCACCTTTCTGGAAAATAGCCGTAATCTCGATGTCAGTTTTATCCCGCACTGCTTCGAAAATATTATTCTGCTCTATGAAGCTGTCATAAGCGTCTGTGCCGATAATACCTGTTCTGGGAATCTGCAACTGGATTTCAGGGAAACTCCATTGAAATTCCATTGTTACAAGAAGCGCGTTAAGAAAAGCAAGTCCTCGCCCTTTTCCTCCGAGTGAGCCTTCCGCGAAGCGGGTAATCTTGTCATCTTCCAGTAGAGATTCAGAATCGAAGTTAACAATTCGCCCCTTGTTCTCAGCTCTTCGGGCTTCGGTAGTTATTTCAATAAGGCAGGCTCTGAGTTCATCGGTGGAGGCAAAGTCCTCAATCACCTGTGGGCGTATCTTTCGGGCTATCGCTATAGAACCATGGGCTATAAGCCATGCCGAAAAGTGATTCCTTCTACCATGAAACAGCAACGACTCATCCGGCACTCTGTTCAGAGCTACCTCGAACTCAATATAGGTGCCAACCCTCTCAAATTCAACCCCCTGCTCGTTACGGAAAACGAAATCTCCAAAGCCAAGATTATCGTGGATAAATTGAGTGTATTGGCGGTGCAGGTGATTGGAGTATTTGTAAACAAAATCGGTACCCAATGCTTCCGCTTTACGCTGATTAAACTTATCCGCGGACTGAATCATAATAGGCATATCAGGATTAGCCCGCCGGATACTTTCAATCAACAGTAGCCCACCTCCGGGATCAATCTCGCCTTCTCTTTCCAGATTGACGCTTGTAAAAACGCCAACGAGATATTCGCGGTACTTCTCAAAATACAGCATCGCCTCTTCATAGGAATGAACAAGGATAACTTTGGGTCTTGCCCGCATTCGCAGTCGCTTGTTAACATCGTTTTTCTCAAGGTAGATTAAATGTTGTGTCTGTTTCAGTATCTCCTCATAAATAAGCGGCAAAAATATCGAATAGAACTTAATTGACTGCTCTGCCAGCAGAATTACCCGCACATCTCCTTCCCGCGTGTCAAAATCAATATTCTGCTTGTCTTCAATACACTTTATCATCGCCACAAAAAGCTGAGAATCTCCACCCCAGAGGAAAATATCATCAAACAATGTTAAATTGTTCGATTCCAGCCGAATCATCGCGGCATAGGCGTCCCGATCAACTAATAGCAATACTGGTAAGCCAGGATGAGCATCCCGAATCATCTGAACAATGGAAAAAGGAGCTTCGTCAGCATAGCGCGTTACAATGATTGCTAAATCAAATTCCTGCTGAGACAGTTTCCCCCTAACTTGCTCCGAATCCATCGTTACCGCTGTTACGCGGGGTGACATACTCAAGTCCAACTGCCTGTATTCACCCCGAATCCGTTCTGAAAGGCGTCCGTCCTGCTCAAGTATAAAAGAATCATAATAGGTTGCAACAAGAAGGATATCACTTACCCGATCCTGCATCAGATTGTGAAACGAGTCTTCACCAAATTTGAATTTGCTGTAAATCGTGCTGAGTTCTTCATGTTTCATGTTGATTTCCTGAACCAGAAATACTTTTATGATTCAGCTAAGTCAATGAATTATTTGTCAGAAATAGCTTTGAATAGTTTGAGGGTTGAAATCTTGTTTATTTCCCTTTCAAAAGCCGATAAAGGTCATTAATCCGGGCAACCGTTACAATCGTCGGATCATCACTCTTTTTTTGTCCCGAAACAACAATTTTCTTATAGCCAAGCCGTTTTGCTTCGCTGATGCGGCGTTCCATATCGGCAACAGGGCGTATATCTCCGTTCAAACCTATTTCACCAATAAACAGGGTCTGCTTCTCTGGTTCTGTTCCGCTCGCACTGGTTATCAGGGATGCGGCTAAGGCTAAGTCCACAGCGGGGTCTTTAGTTGTAATTCCGCCGGATAATCCAGCGAAAACGTCGCTCTGTCGCAGACTCAATCCCAGATGATTTTCAATAATCGCCAGCATAACCGCCAGCTTCTTGCTGTCATAGCCAATTACTACCCGCTGAGGAGTTCCGTAAGTAGCATCGGTTACGAGGCTCTGGAGTTCCACAAGAAATGGTCGTGTTCCTTCGATAATGCAACTTATCGCGCCCCCACTTTCGTTATCACCCGAAAACAGCACAGATGGATTACCCACTTCGCGAAGACCATCGACTCGCATCTCGAAAATACCTATCTCCTGAGTGGAACCAAATCGATTCTTCACCGCGCGTAAAATTTTATATCGTCGATTAAGATCGCCTTCAAAGTACAAAACCGTATCAACCATGTGTTCCAATATCTTAGGTCCTGCCACGAGTCCAGCCTTGGTTATATGCCCGACAATGAACACAGCCTTGTTATTCTGCTTCGCGAAATCTATTAAAGCGGATGTACAACCCCGTAGTTGCTGGGTGCTTCCCGCCGCGCCATCTATTTCTCCATTGTAAACCGACTGGATAGAATCCACAACCAGTACAGACGCGTTTGTTTCATTGGCAATTGCCAACGCCTGCGTAAGTTCCGGGTGGTTGAGGATATAGAGCGAATCCCCTGCTATACCTAACCTTTCAGCCCGGATTTTCAACTGCGAAAGGCTCTCTTCACCCGATACATAGAGCGTGTTGGTTCCATCATTAGAAATACGCTCTAACATCTGCATCATCAGGGTAGATTTACCAACACCCGGCTCTCCCCCAATCAGCACTACTGCTCCGGGAGCGATACCACCTCCGAGAACAACATCCAGCTCTTTTATAGTGGTAGATGTCTTCTGAATCCCGCGCGCGTCTATATCGGTTAGCTTGCAAGCCTCAGCGTGAGGTCTTCTGGTTCTTACCGATTGTTTTTGCGGCTTATCCATCTGAAACTGCCGTAGAGAATCCCACGCGCCGCAGAATGAACAGCGTCCTTCCCATTTGGGAAACTCGTTGCCGCATTCTCTGCAAATAAACATTAATCCTCCAGAATATGGGCGTTCAACAAACTCAAAATAAATCTCATATTATTGCCTATGTGGTTGAATAACCTGACTCTATTAACAATCTGTTTCTTCCATATAACTCTCAAGATGACGATAATTAAAGCACACTTTATGATAAATGTAGAGGAAAAAATTTACAGGAACGCCGATTAACAAACTCGTGGTAACGAAAAGCCCAATAATTCCAAGATTTTTCAGTAGATAATTCATGCTGGTAAAGGGAAATAAGCCTGCTCTTACTCCTTCAAGATGCCAGGCATACGCGATTATTGCTCCGTAAAACCGATATGTAATTATAAAAATCGCAATGGAAAGTATCATCAGGAATATTCTGCCCACATAGTATATCAATATTTCCCACATGTTTTTCTGTATTATCGACAACATAGCGTTTACTGCTTCGCCAATTGTTTTACCCCGTATCACAAAATAAACAACCCAGTCAAAAACAAGCATCTGATAGAGCAACATAAAGACATATCCACCCAACAGGAAAGTTGTAAGTGGAAATTCGGCACCTGTCGGCGTAAAAAGGAATCCGTCTGGAAGTATTATCATCAGGAATTTATAGAGTAAAAAAAGTAAAAAACTGACGATAAACGTTCCCATAAAGAGTGCCAGAGCATGAATAAAAAGGAGTGTAACCATTTGAAAACGTGTTTTGCGATTCGGTTGAACACGACTGATTATTCCAATAGTATAAACTTCCGCCGCGCATTTCCCGTAGAGGGCAACCAACAGTGCAGTACTGGTAATAAACAATACTAAGCGCACGGAAGAGGGATGAGCAAGCAGAGATGTAATAAAATTCGCGAAAGAAAGTTCGTCTAACGAGAGAAAGATAAATTGGTCAAAAAGAAGCAATTGCAACCCGTTCCATCCCCCAAGAATCATAGCGATAATCAGATAGCCGGCATCTCTGCCACCCATGCGCTCTAAAGTCCTGATGGTTTGCCGGAGTTTTCCACGCTGTCCGGTAATCATTCTGAGAATTCGCAATTCTTCCTCACTCGCGCGATATCCGCGATAATAGCTTCTTTCAACTTCGCCAGAGAATCAAAATATTTTTCCGAACGTAATCGCTCATAAAAAACCAACTCTACATTCTGATGGTAAATTTCTTCGCTGAAATCAAGAACAAACGTTTCGATTGATACTCTTTCATCTGAACGAACCGTTGGGCTTACTCCTATATTCGTAACGGAGTTGTATAGCGTATCCCCGATTTTTATCCTGGTTGCGTAAACACCCGGAGCAGGAATTAGTTTATGGGGGTCCTCTGGCTCTAAGTTAATGGTCGGAAAACCAAGTTGACTTCCAATACTGAAGCCATGGACAACTTTACCGAGAACGCTGTATTGTCTGCCAAGAAATTTCGCGGCTCGCACGGTATCTCCCTGCTTGAGGAAATTACGGATTACACTGCTACTTATAATCACATCTCCAATCCGGCATGGAGCTACAAGTCTGACCTTAAATTTGTTTTCCGCCGCTTTCGCGCTTAAAGAGTAGTAATTACCCCGTCTGTTTCTGCCAAAATGGGTATCGTAGCCAACAACTATCTCCCGCGCTTTTATTTTATCCAGAAGTATAGACTTCAGAAACTCGTCAGGCTCCATTCTGGATAGTTCCGGAGTGAATTTAAGATACAATACGCTGTCAACCCCTGCCTTCCGTAATAACTGCTCTTTTAATCGTTTCTCTGTAAGCAGATATGGGCGGGTAACAAGATTAAGGGTCTCTAACGGGTGATGATAATAGGTCAGCACCACTGCTTCTCCATCTATAGCACGGGCACGTTCTACTAATTTTTTCAATAAACTCAAATGGCCGGGGTGAACGCCGTCAAATGTACCCATCGTCACTATCGGTTTTGTGAAAGTGCAATGTTTATCGTTACTGACAATCATATCAACACCGTTTCCGGTTTTAAGAGACCATCCTCAACACGGGCTATACCGCAGAATATTCCGTTAGAGTAAACCCGGCATTTACCTGTGATGTCATCCTCTATCGGAGCTTTCTTCCCCTGACTGAAATCAATTTTCTCCATCTCCGAAATTTCCACGATTGGCAGATGCTCAAGCAGCAGGGCTGGGTCACATAAATGCTCCGTCCAGTTATCAACTGTAACACTCTCCAGCGGAAACGCGTCGGCCAGCTTCGTATTTCCAGCGGAAGTGCGACTCAAAGCCAGAGTGTATCCAGCCGAACCACATAAAGTACCAATAGTCTCCGATAATACTCTTATATAAGTACCTTTACTTACAAGCACATCGTACTCAAGTTCATCATTCATGTACTCATGTAAATGAAACTCAAGAATTTGTACTGGACGGGAAGTAAGCACAACTTCCTGTTTTTTTCTCGCCAGCTTGTAAGCTCTTTGACCATTGATTTTAACAGCGGAATATTTAGGGGGAGTTTGCTCAGTTATTTTCAAAACATTTTCTTTTAGCAAAACGAGGTCGGAATCGGTCAAATCAGGAGGTGGACTTTCGCTGTCAATTTCCCCTTCCGGGTCTCCTGTATCGGTTTGCTGACCAAATCGCATTTTTACGTGGTAGCCTTTAGTTTCGTTGGCAATATATTTGATAAGGCGGGTAGCTTTTCCGGTTAAGATAAGCATTAGTCCGGTCGCGAATGGGTCGAGGGTGCCTGTATGCCCCATTTTTTTGATTTGAGTAGTTCTTCGCAATACGCGAATCACATCGAAAGAAGATATTCCCGCTGGTTTATCAATCAGGAATAATCCGCAGGTGTTATCCATCCCCCAGTAGCTCCATCAGAGCATTGAGCATTGTTTGTTTTACTAGAGAAAGCGAACCGGAAATAGTGCAACCAGAAGCCTGAGTATGTCCCCCGCCACCAAATCGGCGAGCAAGTTTATTAACATCTACCGTATCCGAACGGAGACTCAGACGGAAACTCGAAGCATCTCCCTGCTGAAAATAAACCAACACCTTTACTCCCTTCGCTCCTTTTAGCAATCGCGTTAGTTTTGAGGTCGCGCTTTGGTTCAACCCCATATATTCCAGCATTTTCAAAGTTGAGTGAACAAACATTATCTGTCCGTTACAATGTATTTCTATAGTTTCAAAAACCTGCCCGGTGAATTTCAACTCGGTGGGAGTCTTTCCCATAATAAAACTGCGTGTTATATATGCCGGGTTAAGACCTAACTGGCATAATGCTTCGCAAATGGCGAAAGTTGAGCCTTTAGTGTTACTGTTAACAAAGTTATCCGTGTCATTCAAAATAGTAGTATAAAGCGCGTTAGCAATATACAGAGCGGCAGGTCGCGGTAACCTGATTATTTCACTGCTGAACATACGGTAAAGTATTTCGCCCGTGCTTGCCGCTTCTATATCAATGAAAGTAATCGACTCTGGTTGTATTTCCTTTTCGTGATGATGATCAATCGCGAAAACGGAATTCGCGTGTTGCAGAAGCGGTTCGCACGTACCAACGCGGGATGGCTCGTGGCAGTCCATTTGCACAACAATATCATAGTGCATATCGGAAGAAAAAGTTATACATCTGTCAGCCGCGTTTAGAAACTCGTAAACTGCGGGTGGAGGTTCTTCCAAAACTATGTCCGCCGGACGCTTGTAGTGTTTAAGAAGCAGTTCCTGAAATGCAAGGCAGGCAGCCAGTCCATCACCATCGGGTTTTTTATGGGTAATAAGTGCTATGCTCTGTTCTCTCGAAAGAGTAATATCGAACTTTCTCTTTAATTCAGCAGTTGTATCAATCCTCATCTGTGTCCCTGTCATTTTCGTTCTGTAGTTTTTGAAAGATATTGTCTAATCGTCCCGCCCGTTGCTCCACTTCATCGTAAACGATTGTTATCTCAGGGATAACCCGCATAATATGGGCGGCGGCTATCTGTCGTTTCATAAATCCGGTCAATCGGGTCATAACGCCCTGCATTACCTCAGGAGTAACGGAAGAATCCTCTAAATAGGAATAGTAAACCCGCGCGTGTTGCATATCTTTCGAAACTCTTACTTCCGTGATAGATACCCACGTCAGACGCGGGTCTCGTGCTTTACTGGTAACGGCAATATTCAAAATGCGCTGTAACTCTTTATTCAGGCGTTCTATCCGAATTTTACCCATTTGCTAATTCAATTTCCGTTCTATTTCCCGGGTTTCGTAGGCTTCAATTACATCGCCCTCTTTAAGATCGTTGAAGTTTTCAATACCGATACCACAATCTGTACCGGATTTAACCTCTTTCGCGTCCTCAGCGTAATGTTTCAGAGAGGAAACTGTACTGCTATATATTTCTCCACCATTGCGGAAGACTTTGGCAGCAGCATTTATTTTGATAACTCCCTTATCTACCTGACAACCAGCAATAGTCCCCAGTTTACGGATTTTAAATATTTGTTTGACTGTTGCTGAACCAATAAAGACTTCCTCAAATTCCGGTTTAAGTAATCCCATAATAGCAAGAGTCAAATCGTTAATCGCATCGTA
>JAIOTM010000339.1 GCA_021106755.1 Candidatus Cloacimonadota bacterium
GCGATAACTAACACTTTCTCATATTTCTCTAATTTTGAGTAATAATCCATCAGTTCAATGCGGATTTCAGATGCGAACTCGTTATGAGGGTAACGGGATACAAAATCGTTTAGGAAGGCTTCCTCGTTGAAATCACCACTTTGCTGTGCAAGGCATTTCTCTGAACGTAAGACCTGTCGGTCGCTTAATTGTCGCGGTAGTATCTTTTTATAGTAATGAAGTGCTTTCGCGAAACTTCGCTCAGTATAATGATAATCAGCAAGTTCGCTGTAAATCGAGACAATGTCGACATCTCCAGCCCCAAGCAGTTTTAACTCCTCTTCCAGAAAAGAGAAATCTCCGCTCAGACGCAGATAATTCAGGTATGAACCGAGAAGCGAACCAGACAACACCTGCGGATACTTACGCCGAATCTTCCTGAAATAAGTTGCAGCGGTCTCTGGATGTCCGGTGTGCATGTACAGACGTGCCAGTTCGACAGATGCAAGAGAATCCCACATCGTTTTTTCGTTTGGTGAAAGATTTTTAAGCCAATACCAGGCTGTGTTATTGAATTTGTAAAAACCATAGAAGCTATGTCCGATAGCGAAATTGGCATAAGGTTGATAAGCGTCGTCTTGCTTCTTATAGGCTTTGAAAGAATCAACTGCTTTCTGGTAGTGGGCGAGTTGATAGTCTATCTCTGCCCGGGCGAGTATTCCGGCAGTTGAATCAGCAATGAAAGTAGTATCTATTTTTGCTAAGTGCCCTTCAGCGGTGCGGTAATGGTGTTGACGCAGTGCTATCAGCATAGTAGCAAGCCGCGCTGGATTGTCTTGAGAGAGAGTCATTCTCAGCAATTCTGCTTCATCTATTTTATCCTTTTTCAAGTAGCAATAGATGAAATTGATTTTTGCCTGCTGAGACATTACAGGAATCCAACTATCAATTTCAGGGGTGAAATTTTCCTGATAGACAATGAGAGAGAGATAATCCAGGCTAATTTCAATCCACTCCCCGCAACGCCTTGTCATAAGGGTATCTTTATCGGTAGTTGCCTGTAAATCTGGTATAAGTTGCGAGAGAGAATCTCCCGCCGCTACCAGATTCCCCATGTAGTAAGTGTTTACTGAGAGAAAAAGACGCTTTTCCAAAGGGTGAAAAAGCTGAGTAGGGAGAATCTTCATAATGGATGGAATTTGCGAAAAATTTCCATTTGAGAACAACTCAGCGACAACAAAGCGTAAACGGGAAAGCTCTGCCCGACTGACTGTTGATTTGTTAGTTTGAAATAATTTAGGCAAATTCGATTCTGTCTTGAGTAAGCTTTGTAAATAGTCGTAGATATACTCCCCGAAATATCGTTCCCTGAATTCGCTATCGCTTTTTTCGATATTGCTGATAACCTCCTGAAAACGGTTGAGCTTATACAATGTTTTGATTTGTAGCAGTTGTGCCTGATGGGACTGAGAATGGAGATTGCTGAGAATGGCGTTGACTTTGTGAAATTGCCCCTTAGCAAATGCCTTTTCCGCAACACGAATTACTGCGCTATCCTGACGCTGGAAATCTTTTTCAACAGAAGTCGGCAGAGCAAACATCTGTGAAATCAACAGCAACAGAAAGCAGAGTGAATAAGAGGTTTTCATACATAACTAATCAGGCACAGAAGAAAATAACAGTCAAGGCATTTAGTTATTTAAGCTTGTATCCCCTTTTTTTTTCAGCCAAACAGTTTGTTGCGACTAAGAGAGCGGATAATTTACGGTGTTTGTCTGAATTATGCGAAGAAAGATTTTTTGCTTTGTTACAATTATCTTGACGATAATTCGCGTGCAATTGTAATGAATATATGAAAATTGAACATACAAACGGTGCTCCAGAATTCCTGATACGTTTCTGGCAGTTTTTATCAAAACTATTTCAGGATTCTGGTACATTTATTGAGCGTATGGCTGACAAATTTTACAACAAAACAACCATTCACCCGAAAGGATTAAGTGAAAAAATTGCAATATATGCTACTATCGCTGTAATCGCGATTAGTGCGATAGTCCTTTTTGTAATCGTTTCATCTGCTGTGATGAAACAAATTACTTACTGGGTTTTGCCGTTTCTTGATAAATACGATTTTCTCTTCTAATCAGCCCTTTCAGGTTTTCAGTATCACATTAATATCATCCAGCATGTCCTGTGCTGCTGTATAATTCCAATCCAGAGCCATTCTCAGATGTTTGCGGGCTGCTTTGTAGTGTTTCCACTTGTCATGCTCTTTCATGGTATTCAAAGCGGCTTTGCTATAAAAAAAACCGGTTAAATAGTAACCTTCCCCGGATTGTTTCATCGAAAGTGCTTCTTCCATAAGGAATGCCGCGTCTATCCATTTTTCTTGTCTTGCCAACTCTCTGGCACTGCTTAAGTAGTAATCGTAACTGGAAGCCTTATGTTTCTTAGAACTTCTTCCCTCGCCGTCAACGAAATCGACAGTGATTCCGCAACTTACCATTAACACGGTAGTTAAAACCAAGAGTACACTTATTCGTACTATTCGCATTCTTACCTCCATGTCCATTAGATTCAAGTAGTTTCCTCTGTCAATAAAAAAAAGATTTCTGTCTTTAGAATTTAAGAATTATGATTCATAATATACGGTGGTTACTATATCCTTCTTCTGAATTCGGTTTCGATTCAGGTTTGTCTGCTTGTGTTAAACCCATTTTGTGCTGTTGGAGTTTGAAAAGA
>JAIOTM010000354.1 GCA_021106755.1 Candidatus Cloacimonadota bacterium
AAAAGATAACATGCCGGCACTGGAAATCCAGATTAAGAATGCCGGCACTGGTATTTGTCCCGAGTATTCTCTTCATCTGTACCAATATCTTGGAGAGGGTCAGCGTGAACGTCTTCTCCGCGAAGAAACCCTCGCTCCGATACAACCGCAGGAAACCTTGTTGCATTACGTACAACTGCCAATATTCAGCGGAAACATTGTTTTGAAATTATTTCTGAACAGGAATCACACCATAAGCGAATCAAATTACAGTAATAACGACAAGACAATATACAAAACATTTAATTTGTTCCAATTAAGCGATTCCCGCAACACGCTTACAAGTCTCGACGGTAAAATGCAATGCGAAATTGAGGGTTCTGTTTTCCCGACAGGGACAGTTGCCTATGTAGATACTTATATGGATTTGCAGGCTGTTAATCAGGCTGACTTACAACCTGTACCAGTTCAGGCTGGCGCGGTTCATTCAGCGTTTGAGATTGGCGTTCTCAACGAGAATCTTCTCGCGGATAGTACCGGACTGCTCCCCGGCGGAGCAACAATGAAGGTTTCTATTGAATACGATACGGCAGACAGTACTTTGCAACAGGTTCTCGCCGACGAAGCTCTCCAGATATATCGCTGGGAAGAAGATTATCAGAAATGGCTGTTACAGAGTAGCCAGATTTCCGTTCAGAAAAATCAGATTATTGCTCAGGTTTCCAAGATGGGAACTTATAGCATTTTTGGTAATTACGATACAATATCACCTCAGGTGGACGCCAATGTAGAGAAACAGGAGTTCACTTACGGCGGGTATATCTCAGAATCGGGAACAATCTCATTTATATTCAACGATGCTAACGGCATAGACATCTTTGACCACGGCATCAACCTCTTTTTGGATGGAGAGAAAATACCGAATAGCGAATTAACTATCTCGGCAGTTGTGGGTCATCTCACTACAGTACCAGTGAAATATCGTCTGAATCTTAAAAAGGGCAGTTATGTGCTGTTGATGAGTTTTGCTGATGTCAACGGTAACTACAGAGAACATTCTATACCATTTTTCGTAAACGATACTTTCGACATTATCAATGTGGGTAACTACCCTAATCCGGTGTATGGTATAACCTTAGAGCCTATCAACGAGGGGCGTACACGTTTCACTTATGTTCTTACTGACGACGCGGATGAAGTTAGTATTAAAATCTTTACTGTGAGTGGACGCAAAGTAAAAACATTCCATAACCTGCCCAGTTCGGTTGGTTATCATGAATATCCCCGAACACTTCTTGGCTGGGACTGTCGTGATACACATGGCGAGTATCTGTCTAATGGCACTTATTTCTATAAAATTGTAGCTCGAAAAGGTAGTAAAAAAATTGAGAAAATTCAGAAAATGGCAATCCTTAAATAGAGTGGTTATATGCAAAAATTTCTTGTAATACTCCTTTTACTCGGTTTAACAGTCAGTCTGTCGGCAAGCAAATACGCTGGTGACTTCCTTCAGATAGGTCTGGGGGTAAAAGCGATTGGAATGGGTTACGCCTATACAGGCGTCGCGGACGATGGCTCCGCGATATATTTCAATCCTGCTGGGATAGGTCAGATACGTGATATCCAATTTGAGCTATCACATGCGTTTCTATTTAAAAATCTGGCAACCTATGATTCTTTTACCGGGATAATCCCTCTGCCAAACAATGTTTCAATCGCGGCAAACTGGACACGGCTTACGGTTCCTGATATTCCATTTTTTTCAGAAAACTACCTATTGGGAACAACTGTTGATCAACGCTCGGCTTTTATTGATTTGCATCTACCGGGTCAGACCTCAGAGTACTTCGATGATACTGACGATATATACCAGTTTACTTTTGCTAAAAACATTCACCATGACCTGAATCTGGGTTGGTATTTTTTCAAAGTGCCAGTTGACCTGTATTTTGCCGCGAATGTCAAATATATTAAAAGAGATATTCGTACACATACCGGAACAGGAACAGGTTTTGACTTAGGAGTGCTTACCCGTACCAATCTTGCTATCCTTCTCGATATCGACAGGCTTGGCGATATTTCCTTCGGAACCACGTTTAAAGACCTTGGCGGAACCACCGTTACCTGGGACACAGAGTCCAAACATGAAGATGAGATTCTTCAAACTCGTAGGGCAGGTGTGGCTCTCTTCCAACCTATACCGCAATGGAACACAAATGTTGTTCTGGCTTCGGATATTAACTTTGAATATTCAGAAGTGTGGAACTACGGACTGGATATCGAATATAAAAAACTTGTCAGCCTGAGAGCTGGTATGACCAATAAAGATTTTACCAGTGGTCTCAGTCTTAATCTATTCA
Source organism: Candidatus Cloacimonadota bacterium (assembly GCA_021106755.1). GTDB lineage: Bacteria > Cloacimonadota > Cloacimonadia > Cloacimonadales > JAIOQZ01 > JAIOTM01. Next base: position 2,340 of record JAIOTM010000354.1, read on the forward strand.
GATTTACTATGGATTACGCGTTTGTAACCAACTCGCTCGGTTTTACTAACCGGGTGGGACTTCGTTTCCGTTATTGAGGTATGTATGAAATTTGCTTTTGCTATTTTACTTGTTTTGTTATTAGCCCTTTTCGGAT
>JAIOTM010000390.1 GCA_021106755.1 Candidatus Cloacimonadota bacterium
TATTTGCAGATTAGTAACAACGATTACCTTATCGCAACAGCGGGTGTTGTTGAGAGCTAATTCAAGGAAGGTTGTATCTCCCAGTTTCATTAACGCTTTTGGTCCGCCGGCTCGTTGTCCGTTTCCTGCCGCGAGAATAATTGTAGTCAGCATCATATTATTGAGTCAGAAGTCCTGTCTGGCGGTTAAATGCTTCTATGAGAGAGTCCCATTCGTCCACTTGCGAGAATGTATTATGCCAGTAATCTCTGTCATACCACTGAGCGTCTAACTCTTCCACGGTTTTCCCCTGCTGCTCTATCCATGTGAAATATTTAAGATTGTGCATTCTTCGCTTTTCGTAATAAGTAGGCTCAATCTGGTAATCAATACCAAGATTCAGGAATTTACCGTTAAAATCTACTGCGGCTTGTGTGGCTGTGTATTCTCCCTGTAATTTTCTGTACTCGATGACGCGGGAGCCGTACAACTCCATGGAATCTGTAGCTACTGTGAAAATAACATCATCGGCAGTCATTTCGTAGTACTTCGCCATTTTAATTGCTCCGATAATATTGGCAATTGAGGATATTCCCAGCAGATGCAACTGCTCTATCAGCGAATTATCGATTCCCATATTTTTAAGATGAGCGTGTCCCGCTGGTTCGTTAAACAACCGCATGGTGGAAATTACCACATTGTCATCGATACCTGCTACTAAGTCCATTGTTTTGGTGTTGTGAATCCACGGCACATGCTTGTCGCCAATACCTTCAATGCGATGACCACCATATCCGTTGTAGAGTAATGTAGGGCACTGAAGTGCTTCGCCTACGGAAAGTTTCATATCAGGATAGAGCGTTTTTAAGTACTCAGCCGCACCGAGTGTTCCCGCAGAACCTTGTGTGAGGAATAGTCCCGCGAAGCGTTGCCTGTCCTGTCGCTCGTTATTGAAGACCTCTTCCATAGCCGGTCCGGTAACGGCGTAATGCCAGATGGCATTTCCGAATTGCTCAAACTGGTTCATGTTTACAATTGTGTTACCCCGTTCCGCGAGTAGCTCTTTTGCCTTATCGTATATCTCTTTCACATTGCTTTCGCAGCCTGGAGTAGCAAAGACTTCCGCCCCGATATTTTCTAACCAGCTAAAGCGTTCCTGACTCATTTCTTCTGGTAGAACAGCTATAGCGTCGCAACCCAACAGAGTGGAGTTGAAAGCTCCACCCCGACAGTAATTTCCAGTCGATGGCCAGAGTGCTTTTTGAGTGGTGGGATCAAATCTTCCGGTAACAAGTTTTTCTACTAATGGACCAAAAGTTGCCCCGACTTTATGTGAACCGGTTGGAAAGTATTTTCCAACAAGCACGTAAATAGTGCAGGGGATGCCGGTAAGACTGGAAGGCAGGCTCATGTAGTTAACTTCGCTGTAACTACCGCCGGACGTAACAGGCTCGTTTTTCCAGGTAATGCGGAAAAGGTTGAGCGGGTTTACATCCCACAAGCCAATATTTTTCAGTTGGTTTTTTATCTTTCCCGGAACAAGCGAAGGGTCGCGCATTTGTTTATAGGTCGGGATTATAATCCCCTTTTCCCTGCATCGCTTTACTGTATTCTGTAGTACTTGTTTTTCGTTAACGGTCATTACATCTCCTGTAGAAAATCAATTTATGCTAATAGTTGCATTGAAAGAAAAAAGCTGGTGTTATGTCAAGGTTCAGGTTTAATCGCTATAAAATAAAGCTACTATCGGGTATGGAACGTTTCGACTCGAAAGGTAACGTCGAGTCGAATATCTTTTGCCATATTAAGCGGTTAAGGCTGTTTCGATTCGTTGTCCTGCGTTTTTACTACTCGAAGTATCTGTGATGTACCCGACAAATGTATGAAGTATTTTTCTGAGCATACGTGTTATCTCACTCTCATCTTGACAATTTGCCATACTCAGTTTTTTTGAGATTCATTATTTGAAAGGAGCGAATTATGATAAAAATATGGGATACATCAAAAAAAGACGCCACTGCTGTCTTAGCAATAATCGATGGAAATAAAGTATATCGAGGAGCAATAAAAAGCGATGCGGCAATTATGGTCATTCACGAAGGCAAACTATACAAAGGAAGTGCTAAAGCTGGTTCCGCGATAGCAATGTTAAAAGGAAAGAAAATATATCCTGGAGGCTACATCGCCGGGATGCCTATAGCAATTATCCATGAGAATAAAGTTTACGAAGGCGGAGCAAAAGCCGGAATGGCTTTCGCTAAATTTGATGGTGATGATGATATAGCTGGTGCTGTTGCTGCCATCCTGCTTCTGACAGACCAGATAAAGGGACCAAAATCATTCTATTATGGCATGTAATTCACAAAACGAAATAACCTGCTGTCGAACAGACCTTTATCTGTCAGCCTCAACTCCGGTATAACAGGCAGGGCAAGAAACGATAGAGTCATAAACGGAGCAGGCAACTTTGAGCCAAGTGTTCGCGACATACTATTAAGTTCCTGATACTTGCGGGCAACTTCCCTGCAACCTTCCAGACTCATCAATCCGGCTACGGGAAGAGATAAAATCTCTCTCTGATTTCCATTACACACAGCGACTCCACCCTTTTCTTCAACTACCATATTAATAGCCGCCGCCAAATCTGAATCGTTAGAACCAACTGCAATAATATTATGAGAATCATGGGCGATGCTGGAAGCTATCGCACCTCGCTGAAGATTGAATCCACGCACAAAAGCAATCGCTGGTTCCGCCTTTTTGTAGCGATTCAAAACTACCAGCTTATTTACACTTGTGGCTGTATGTTTCGCTGGTGTCTCTTCCCCACTCCCGATGGTTTCAATTGATTCCTTTGTAACTATCTGCCCTGCCGTCACCTCTATTATACGTGTCTGCTGTTTGGGTATAGCAAGCTTCAACGACGCGGCATTAATCGGGGTCGCGTTAAACTGGTTTGGAGTTTCCTTTGATTGTTCAAAATCTATAACCTGATTGTTTTTGAAAACGCATTTGCCGTCAATCCAGGTTTCTTCAACTGTTATCGGATTCAATGAACTGGAAATAATAAAATCCGCCGCGTCGCCAATTTGCAGTGTCCCTGTATCCAAACCATAATGCTGTCGGGGATTCCAACTCGCCGCCCGCAAAACGGTAAATAACTCCGCGCCACGCTCTAACGCCCGATTGACCAACAAGTTTATATGCCCTTTCATTAAATCGTCGGGATGTAAATCATCACTGCAAAGCATACATTTTTCGGGATACTCGGACAGACAAGGGAACAACTCATCGAAATTCCGTGCCGCCGATCCTTCCCTAAGTTGCAGATGCAATCCTTTTCGAAGCTTTTCGCGTCCTTCTTCAAGCTCTGTCGTTTCGTGGTCGGTACTTATTCCCGCCTCAATATACCTGTCTAACTCCTCACCCCGCAAGCCCGGGGCGTGCCCATCAATTGGCTTACCAGCAACTTTCGCTGAGCTGATTTTTTCCATCACCTGCGAATTTCTCTGAATAACACAGGGATAGTTCATCATCTCCGCGAGGAATTTTATATCACTACGATTCAGCAATTCCGTAATATCCCGCACTCCAAGTTCTGCCCCGGCAGTTTCAAAAGGAGTAGCCGGAACGCAGGATGGCGCACCAAAATGGAATTTCAATGGTGTTTGTGCCGCACTCTCCAGCATATAGTCGATGCCCCGTATTCCGATAACATTGGCAATTTCATGGGGATCGCTTACAGTAGCAATTGTGCCATGCCGGAGTGCCGCTTGTGCAAATGAGGATGGACTCAGCATTGAGCTTTCGATATGGATATGGGCATCGGTAAATCCCGGCAATATGTATCGACACTGAGTATGTTGGCATAATTCACCTGAATTCCTGCCTACCCGGACGATTCTTCCCTGCTTCAACTCAAGAAAGCCGGGAAAAATCTCCCTGCTCACACAATCGACAATTATTCCGTCAATTTTGCGGGTCATTTCTGCATAAGGCTATAGGTGCCAACCCAATCTGCCTGATCAATGATATGTTCCTGCATCATCTGCATCACTTCTTCGGCATCGAAAGCTTCATCTAACTCAAGTTTCTCAACATCAAGAGCAAACAGCGTAAAATGATAATGATGCAAACGGGAATCATTCCAGGGCGGACACGGTCCATCGTAGCCACCGTAAGCTCCTTCCATGTTCTCATCTCCGGCAAACCAGCCTGTGTAGCTGTTATAATGCCCTGCTTGCCAAATTCGCATTTCCCCGGGGTTTTACCGCGAGTTGTAATGCCACTTGAAAGTGCCCCTTCGGGAATCTCAGTAAGAGTTACCGGGATATTTGCCAGAACCCAGTGATAGAAATCTGTTCGGGGCAGGTCAACAGGCAATATTTTACCTTCCTGATTAACATCATCACCAATTGCCGGAACATCCGGGTCATGGCAGATAAGCACAAGCGATTTCGCCTCTTCTGGTAAATCCGACCATAATACATGCGGATTTATGTTTTCGCTCAACTGAACATGACCTTCCTCAGCCGGAATACAAAAAGCGTATTTGCCGGGAATCGACTCGCCATGATTGAAAGAACTGATAGACATTCTCATAATAACCTCCACGTTTTTTTTCGTTTGTGAAGTAATAGAAACAAGTGAAACATTTTGTCAATCAGATTTGTGTTTCAAGCTTTTCATTCAACCAGCATTGCATAAAATTGGTTTATAATTTACATAAAATAGTAAATAAAACTTGCATAAATTTCACCAAATACACTATCTGGTTAAGCAAGAAAGATAAGCATCTGAATCCTGCTGAAATCGCTGAGTATTTCAGAAATGAAACTGTTTTTGAAAATGAAAAGCATAAGTTCAGCCAGTTTCCGAAGCTGTTTGAGATATAAAAAAAGATTGGAGGATAAGATGGAAAAGAAAAACGAACACAATCTAATAACTATTAAGAATTTACTTGACGGAAAGCGATTCGTAATACCCAAATATCAAAGAGGATACTCATGGGGTGAAAAAGAAAGAAAAGATCTCTTTGAGGATGTTAAGAATATTCCAAAAATGGGAGACGACTATACACATTTTACAGGTACAATTATTGCATTGAAGAAGAAAACAGATGAAAAGATATATGAGATTGTTGACGGTCAACAGCGTCTAACTTCAATAATACTGCTTCTACATGCAATAGAACGGTCTTTTGTTAGTGGCATTTGAAATTGGTACAGAATCGGAAGTTTAAAATGGTACACCTTTTAAACGCTTATTACGATTCTTTTTATTATTTAAATAAGGAGAATCGAATTGAAAGGAGCCGAAATGTATCA
>JAIOTM010000210.1 GCA_021106755.1 Candidatus Cloacimonadota bacterium
TGATCTGGTTTCATTCAGATAATAGGTAACTTTCTTCGCGTTGATATTGATTTTTTCTATCAGGATTTCCGCGGTTTTAAGGCGTTCGAGAAAAGCTATAACATAGGTACGCCCTTCTTCAACGTAAAACTCACCAAATTGGATATTTGTGATGTTCTGGTCAGTCTGTATCGTTATATCGCTGAGGTCGGTGGTTTGGGCAGTTGTTTTCGTCTCGTTGTTTTTTGTCAGCTCTTCGTAACGCTCTATTGTTTGCTTATTAACAGAAACTTTTGCTTCAAACCGTTGAGCTAAAGCACTATAAGCGTCGGTTTTTGCTTTTTTGCGACTGCTACCTTCTCCTACTGCCGCCATGTAGATGTTGTCTGGATAGAGGTTCTGCGGATTATCTACCCAATCCGGGCGTTTCTTACTCTTCGCGTTTGCAACACATGCCAGCAACATTATCATCATCAATGTAATTACAAATCTTTTCATAAGTACAACTCCATGCTTTACCATTTAAACGTTTCGGGTCGCGAACTGTTACTCTAATCCAGACAGAATGATTCCCTCAGGTTAATGGAATCAGCTTTAATTTCGATTTCACCATGGTCATCCGCAAAAAGCAGGAGACCGGAAGAACTGTAGTAATTAATTTTAAGGGTGTGTTTGCCTTCAGATAACAGCATTTCCTGTGTATAGACAAAAGCCGGGAAAAATCGCGCGATACGTAAATCAGCGTTTTCGGTGGCATCAACAGCGGCATTAACTCCCCAACGGAGAAGAGTGTCAGCCAATTCGCTACCAGTGTTCAATTTATCTGTCTGAGATTTTGTCAGCAATCCCTTAGAAACAGTGCGGATGATTGTTTTAAAGAAGATAAGCGATTCTTTCACCTTAAAAGTCTCGGTTGCTACAGTCTGGATGTTTTCTGTCAGTTGTGGTGACTGTACTTTCTTTCCATCCACAAGTACTTCAATCTTTTTGACTTTACTGTCGCGGTTCTTCATAACAGGCAACTGAAATTTGAAATGGTAACCAGCTTCGATTCCCTTCCAGTATATCGCGTCTATTGAGGTTAGATTTCGCTTGTAATTCTTTTTTTCGGCTGAAGTAGCGAAAAAAAGCATATCCTGCTCGGTGTGGATGTACAATGTTCTGGCTTTCTTATCAGGTGCTCTGCCAGTAAAACACATCAGGTTCAGTCGCACTTTATCCGTTTTCTTCAGCATTGGCTTAAAATCGGGCTGACGATGAGCATAGATATGGCTCTGAGTTTTCCATGCTTCGGATATTTTTTGAAGGTCAATCCGGGCATCGTCATAATTACCTTCAACCCGGTACATAAGCATACTAAGGTATCGCGCTAACACAGAGTTGTGAAACTTGTTCTTAGCTGCTTTAATCTCTACCTTAGCTTCTTTGCTTTTTTTGAGTTCCTTTGCCATTTTTTTATGCTTCGCTTCCAACCCCTTCAGTTTCTCATCAATACGGCGAATTTCTACAAACGCTTTATCGAAAAGGTCTGCGCGAGCATTTTTTTCAGTGGCAATTTCTCTTAGCTCAAGGTAATTAATTGCTTTGAATATGTTAAGATAGATATCTTCATAGTCTTCGCCTGAGTACTCCATTACATTATCGTTAAGCAGCATAGAAGCCACTGCTCTGGATACGCTTTTGGAATATAGTTCTTCGATACCTTTTTCTGCCTGTGAAAGATATTCGTTACTCCGCTGGTACTCGTGAGCATAATGATACAACATACCCATATCCAACCAGTAAAGGACTCTGTCTTTCTTGGTGTAGTTCTTGTCCTTTACAGCTTCTACCGTATTGGCGGCTCCAGCGAAATTTCCCTGTTTAATCTGATTATCGGCAGTTTCCAGATGGCTTTTCTGGGTTTTAGTCGCGGAGCAACTCAAGAGTACGATGAGAAGAAGTGCTATACTTAGTACGCGGATGAATTGTTTCACGCTGTTTACCATTTTACTCTGGATTTTGAGATAAACTTGATAATCTCGTTCTGTCCCTGCCAGACTATCTCGTTGGTTTCTATGTTGATTAGCTGCATTTTTACATTATAGTATCGGGCTTGTTTACCACCATAACTATCTATTACAGTAGTAATTTCACCACCTAATTCAAAGTCGGCTCCTAATTCGGCAGCCATACGCTTTGCACTATCTTCATCGGCGTGGTATTGTTGATCCTCGCGTTCTTCACGTACAGAACCACGCTGATTCTTGCTCGCCACAAAGCTTACTTTTCCACTGTTAATCAGCTCTGTCTGGATATTGCTGACGAGAGGTTTTGTATCAAGGTGTTCGCTACTGAGATTGCGTACGCGCCCGACAATGACCCGTGGTTTTCTGTCGTTTTCTTCTTTGTAAACGCTTAACCATCCTTTACCCAGCACATCGCGCACAATTTGTTCGGCTGTTTGCTGAATGTCTTTAGCGTTCCAGTAACCGCTGAGGTCCTGGGTCTGATCAACTGAACCGCGTGCCACAGACTGTGTCGGGGCACAGGCAATGAGTAAAATCAGTACCGGAATTAAACTTATCAATACCTTTTTCATGTATCCTCCTAAATCTATTTTCTTGGTTTATTAGCAACTATTGTGTACCAGTCAATTTCGTCCATATCTTTTACAGAAGGGTCTCCCAACTTGAAAATCCGGATGTTTTCGTAGTTCATATCAGTTAAAAGAGCAGGCAGGCAGGCGTTTTCAAATGGATAGTAAATAACATAAAACTGACGTTTACTCACTATCTTGTTCTCAATTTCCTCTGAGATAAGAAAATTATGGGTCATAGAACCATCGCGGTTGTAGTCCCAGACTTGCAGATAATTAATCCTGCCTTTTTCCCGGACAATAGGGTTGAATAGGTAAAAACGTTGCTGACGTTCTAAGATTTTGTCCCAGTTCCGGGAATCCAGATAGAGCATCCCGCCGGGGCGGAGTAGGGCATCCATTTGATTGAGAGCTTCAGGTAGTTGTTCATTTTTAATGTGAGCAAGTGAATTTCCAGTTGCCATCACACAGTCAAATTCGCGCTTGATGTTCATCTTTAATTTCAGAATATCGCTAATCGAAAAATTGGCTTCCAGTTCCTCTTTCGCGAAATTCTGACGAGCTTTACGTATCATTTTCCTGTTAATGTCGCTGAGGGTTACACTGAATCCAAGTTTTACTAACGGTTTAGTCATCTGTCCCGTTCCGGCGGTACAGTCTAATACATCTTTTATTCTCGTTCCGCTGAAAATCTTCTTATAGAAGTCAAGAGTGGCACCTGTAAATTCATTAGAAAAAAAGAGATCGTAAGCTTCAGGAAAATCATAGTACAACATTAACCACGTCCTTTATCCACATTTTCATTAACTGTATTTCTAAAAAAAGCGACTAAGGACGTCAAGTTTTTCAGAATATCTTTGCAACGGGAGTAGTTTTATCCGTAATTCTGTACTAAATCATCACATATTTCAATGTATTTATCGTACAGTGTCTGCGGGTTATAAAATCATTGAAGATATACTGGCTTATTTACCAACACAGAAGCAAGCTTCAATGACAGATTCGCGGGAAACTATTATTTTTCTTAACTCTGGGATTACACTTCATCCTCGTCGTCATCGGAAAAGTAAGATTTTAATTCCCAGGAACGGGCACACATATCCAGTATTTCAACTGCGTCTGTACGTAAAACCCCTTTTGCTTTAGCAATTGTAATCAGGTCTTCGAATACTACTTTAAGCTTCTCTTTTTCAGGAATCACCAATTTTACCTTGTCAATTGAATTGTGCAATGTTGATATCAGGTCATCATAGTTGGTAAGCTGAAAATAGAAATCTTTTACATCCTGCATTATACCATCAATTACTTTGCGGTCTTCATTGGGTGTCCAGCGATAAATACTGGTCGTGATAGCCTGCCATTCCTTCGGATCAATAGACTTATCAGAAACATCACCAAATGAGATATAAAGTAAGGTCAGTACATTTACACCTTGTAATTCCATCTCAGAACTCCTTGAATAAAAAAAACAAAAAGAACAAATTCAAAAGTGGTGTCAATTAAAATTTGTCATTATATAGCTATATAAGCAAAATTCTTGTAGCTCCTCTCTCTTTCACTTCCTGTGTTTGGCACACTTGTTCATATTCCCTTCATCCTGAGTTTGTGAAAATATTTCCTGCTGATTTCTTATATATACATATAGAAGTGCCACATACGTGGTGCTACATGTAGAGCTTGACAAATTATACGTAATCTTTTTTGTTTTCTCTGTGGTCGCCCCCGTAGCTCAGTTGGATAGAGCAGTTCCCTCCTAAGGAAAAGGTCGCACGTTCGAGTCGTGCCGGGGGCGTGTTTTTTTTGTGCCTGAGAGCAGAACTCGGAATACCGAAGATTGAACAGAAAAAACTTACTTCTGACCAATGTCTGCTACACGGAAAATCAGTTCGTTATTATCGATTTTTCAGAATGTTACTTCAACAAAAGCATTTTTTGAGTTACGCTACCTTTATCAGCACTGATTCTGCAAAAATAAACACCATTTGCTACCATCTGGTTCTGCTCATCTTTGCCTTTCCACCCAATATTATGTATTCCCCTTTTTTGGTTTTCGCTAATCAAAGTTCTCACTTTCTG
>JAIOTM010000451.1 GCA_021106755.1 Candidatus Cloacimonadota bacterium
AAGAAGCCGACTTCGTGATACATTCAGCTTGCCGGGACATTCGTAACTCGATGATTTGTCCTGTAGAAGATTCCCTTGTAAACGTTACAGGAATGGTGAATTTATTGAGTACCTGCCGTAAATTTAATAAACCTATTCTGTATATCTCATCGGTTTCAGTTTACTCTGAGGCAAGCCATTACGCGATAAGCAAGCTGTGTGGTGAATACTACGCCAAGTTCTACAGACAGTGGATTCCCACCTACATCGTTCGCCTTTCCAACGTGTTCGGAAAGGGAGATGGTGCCAGCGTTATTGGTAGGTGGTACGAACAGGATAAAATTACACTTATTGATCCTGATCATACCCGCGATTTCACTTTTATCGGAGATGTAGTAGAAGGTATCAAACGGGTAATTCGTGCAAAACCGCTGGATACAATTGACATAGGTACCGGCGTTGAAACCAGTCTTGGCGAGTTAGCGAAATGGTTCTCCAGACGAACAGGGAAACCAATTGAGATGATGCCCAAAAGAGAAATTGATAACGTTGAACAACGCTCTGTCTATGAAATTGAAAAAATGGTTAAACTGATTGAGTTCAAGCCGAAACCAAACCTCTATGAAGAATTAGACAAATGTATAGATGACTATCTCTGGGATCCCCAGAAAGAATACTAAAAATTCTTGTGGATATAGAGCGGGGCGTCCAGATGGACGCCCCGTTTGTATATTATTTTTCTCGTTTATAGGGCCAGGCAAGTATTCCGCCTTCCATTACTTTTACATTTGTATAGCCTTGATTTTTCAGGTAACAGTAAGCTTCGTAGCCACGCAGGGAAATTTTACAATAAGCAATAATCTCCCGGTTTTTGTCCTCTGGCAGCAAGTTTGTTGATCTTAGTTTACCAAATGGAACAAGTGTTTCTCCGATTCCCAACCGCATCTGATCGAACTCCACCGGAGATCTGGCATCAAGTAAAAATGGCTTCTCCCCGCGATTTAATTTTTCCATCACTTCAAGCGCGGAAATACTTTCCATTCTTTCCTGCCATTTATTTTCCAGAGCGTGTGCCGTAGCTATAAAGCTATCAATCGCGAGGGAATACGGTGGCGCGTATGGTAAGTCCAATGATTCCAGATCGGTAATTCGCATTTTCGCGGTTATTGCCATCGCCGCAATTGCCAGACGCTTGGAAACATCACCTGGTCCAACCACCTGCACACCGAGCAAACGACAGGTTTCGGTATCAGCCAGCATCTTTATGATTAGTGGTTTGCCACCCATAAAGCCTGGTTTATCTGGTGAAGCGTGGATAACAGAAACAATAGCTGAATATCCATACTGAGCAGCCCGTTTCTCTGATAATCCTGCGATACCAACGCCATAATCAAAGACTTGACAGACACCAGTCATTATTACGCCTTCGTATTCTGAGTGATTACCCATCGACATATTTTTCGCGGCAATCCGACCTTGTAGATTGGCTGCGTCACCCATTGGCCATAGAATTTTTTTATGTGTTACTAAATCGGTTACTTCCACGCAGTCACCCGCGGCGTATATATCCTTATCAGATGTTTGCATAAATATATTTGTAGCTATGCCACCAGTATCACCGATTTTCAGACCAGCATCAGCAGCTAACTTGCTGTTTGGTCTGACACCAATTGCCATTACAGCTATATCACATTCTATCTGTTCTCCGTTTTCCAGTTCAACAGCTTTTACATGTCCAGCTTCCCCGATGAAACGCATAGCAGAATTCCCGGTAATGATTCGTGCGCCCTTGGCTTCGATATGGTTGTGAACAAGCATACCCAACTGATCATCAAGGAATGGAAGAATCTCATCTAACCGCTCTACGATAGTTACTTTAATACCAGCTAATTCAAACGCTTCCGCTGTTTCGATACCTATTAGCCCACCACCAATTACAACAGCTTTTTTAATGTTACCGCTTTTCACCTGTTCTTTAATATAAAGCGCGCTATTAATGTCATGTAGCGTTGTAACTCCTTCCAGTTCTTTCCCCGGAAGATTGGGTACAATGGGAGTGGAACCAGTGGAAACCATTAATTTGTCATAGGGATAAATCGTTTCTTCTCCGGTTTCCAGATTTTTAGCTGTTACCTGCTTGTTTTCCTTATCAATACGTATTACTTCTGTATTGGTTAACGCTTTGATATCCTTCGTGGCGGCAAAAAAATCAGGATTGCGGATGGTCCCGGTAGGTGTGGCAATGAGTTTTTCTTTCTCATCGAATACACCACCAATGAAATAAGGGTATCCGCAAGAAGCCATTGAAAGATATTTTCCCTTCTGAATTATGGTAATTTCCGCAGTCTGGTCAAGACGTCTGATTTTTGACGCGCATTTGGGTCCTGCTGCTGCCCCGCCGACTATAACATACTTTTTCCGCATTTGATCCTCCAGATATTAGATATATTTTCTTGAATATTACACATATGTACTCTTCAGAGATTTCGTCAACTCAAAGTTGAAAAAATGGAAATATGGGTATGTTTTACCCGAAAAAAAAGAG
>JAIOTM010000323.1 GCA_021106755.1 Candidatus Cloacimonadota bacterium
CCATATAAGGAATCACAAAAGAGGGGCGGAAAGGTAAATACCTCATCCCCATTACCGTCATTTGCTTTTACTTTAATGCGCCGCAAAAATTCCCGACATTTTCACGGATTCCGGAAGGATGTCATGTAATATATACCCTTGCTGGATCGTAACCGGGAACAGTTCCGGATATTGTGCGATCATACCATCCAAATACTGGCGAAAAGCTTTAGCATCGATCAATATGCGGGCATACTCTTCCTCGTCGATGAATATGCAAATTTGTTTTGATTTATTTGCTAAAGGATCAAAATCTTTTTCCAAACTGCATCTTCTTTCGTGATTGGTTAACGGCGTGATAAACCCACGTTGTACTACCAAAACATGTTTGAAATCTTCATTTTCATGTTTATAGGTGTCCTGAAGACTCATGAAGGAGTAGTATGGACTTCTTAATTTATAACATGATTGGCAAAATGACTATTAATACAAGAAGTCTTTTCGAGAACCACAGAATCCATCAGAATCAGGAAACTTCTAGCAACAAAACGCTGTGTTGATCAGTACCGTGACCGATTGTAGTCCCTTGAACGAGCAGTTCTTACGAGAAACTGGCATGGACGCGAGTAGCCGCCGGATGAGGATGGCGAGGCTGAGCGACTAAACACGTGCATCTATTGCCATTTTTGCGTGCATCGAGAAGGGGCACGAAAAAGTAAATCCCAGTGGGAAATGGTTACAATTCAAACTCCTCAATAAAACCTAAGATCAATTTGTATTTTTCCAGATATCTAAATCCCTTATCTGTCAATGTCAAGAACTTCTTTCCCTTTTCGTCAGTAATCTCTTTGACAAAACCCTTTTCCAATAATTCACTCAGATATTCTGAAAAACTTTGTGATGATAAATTCGAATATCTCAGCAGAGGCGTAGGCTTTATAGAATTATGGTGCTGTCTGATAATCCTTAAAATATCGTATACCACCTCCAGGCGATCCCTCCTACGCCTTATTTTGTCCATTTGGTCACCTTATGATAGATTACCCAAATCACTACAATCGATACAATCTGAAATGCAATTTGTATTTCAATTGGGAGGGATCTCTTCGGACCTAATATGAATAGATTAACTATCCAGAACAAGAAGAACAATATATACAAAATAAAAAGCTGGGAGGTTTTTCTTGATTTGCTATAGCTGCGGGTAGCCATTATTATTGCAAAACTGAGCAATACTGCTTGTGATATTATTAGAAGAGAATGCGACATCGAAATAAATGCAATGCAGGATATTAGAACGGCAATGACATTAAATAGTAATAACGGGTGTTTAATTTGCAGTTCCTTCCGGATTGTGCTATAAGTCAATGAAAGAATAGCCATCGTGCTGAAGTATCCGACAAAAGCCATAGGAAAAATCTTGAAGATGTTGTACGGTAAATAAATATCAAATGTTACTTTTATTAGAATACATAAAATGGATAGAAATCTAAAAAAATAAGCCAATCCGAAGAATAGGAACGTAATCCTAAAATATTTGATCCCTTTATGTGTTGTCAGATCATAAATTTCTCTGGTTTTAAAAAATATAATAAAGCAAAGCGATACAACTATTATCGTATAGCCAAGTTCCACAGCCAGTCTTGTCGGATCGATTAGATGGTGCGCAAGCATGTAGCTTATGTTTTTCCTGAGCACTAATAAGAAAAGTGGACTTGAAGTGTACATTTTACCTTCTTCTTCCTTATATACGACCGCGGGTCACTTAGATATATTATTGAGTAGAAGAGGTAGCCAAATTGAAACAAAACGACACACTACTATGTTTGGAGAATGTCTGGAAGATCTACCAGATGGGCGAAATAGAGTTTGCCGCACTGAAAGGAGTTGATCTGGAGATAGATAAAGGTGAATTTGTAGCAATTCTCGGACCAAGCGGAAGTGGCAAAAGCACTATGATGAATCTGATCGGATGTCTGGATCTACCAAGCAGAGGTACAATTCGCCTGGATGCCCGGGATATCTCCAAACTCTGTGAATCAGATCTGGCACAGATCAGAGGGAAAAAGATTGGATTCATCTTCCAGCAGTTTAACCTCATTCCAACATTGAGCGTTCTTGAGAACGTGATGTTGCCTCTGGAGTTTCAGGAAGTGGACAACGACGTGGCAAGGCAGAGGGCTCTCGGATTACTGGAGCTGGTGGGGCTGAAAGATCGGGTCTACTATAATCCTTCGCAGTTATCAGGAGGGCAGCGACAACGGGTAGCTATCGCAAGGTCGTTAGCAGTTGATCCGGATATAATCCTGGCTGACGAACCAACAGGAAACCTTGATAGCAAAACAGGGGCGTACATATTGGATTTTCTGAATGGACTGCACACGAACGAGGGAAAAACAATCATCGTCGTCACACATGACCTCAATATTGTTAAATATGCCGAGAAAGTGGTCTATATCAAAGATGGTGAGATTGAGAAAGTGGAATATACGTGAAGGAGATGAGACCGATGAAACAGATAAAACAAATTTTGTTAGCAGTGTCGTTGCTGCTCGTAATAATAAGTAGTGCTGCAGCAGAGGACGTAGCAATTGTTGCAGACCTGATAAGCCAGACCCCGGATCCCGCAAGGTCCAGCGAACTTGTTGATATCAGGTTTAATGTACAGAATCTTGGATTCGACGATGCAGAAAACGTAATTATTGAATTGGATCCAGAGTATCCTTTTATCCAGGTTCCGGGAGAGTCGCTAAACAAAACGATCACCCATCTTAGATCACGCCAGACGGACGAGGATGCGGCTATCATCAAATTCAAATTGCTCGTTGACAACGATGCACCCGACGATATTTATGAGATTGGCATAAGGATACGGGACGGTACCGGGACATCTACCACGAAAACCATCGACATCGAAGTCAGGGGAAAGGAATACGCCCAGATAATAACGATCAGTAAAGCAAATATCGATCTTGCCAGAGAGGAATCCCTTGAATTCGTTATCACAAACACCGGAAACTCTCCCTTAAAGAATATGGTCTTTTCATGGAACGATCCGGATGGCGTCGTTCTTCCGGTGTATTCTGATAATACCAAGTACATCAAGCATCTTGATGTGGGCGAATCTGTAGAGGTTAGTTATACCGTTATAGCCGATATAAATGCCGATCCGGGTCTGTATCAGATGGACCTGAATTTACGGTTCGAAGACTACGAATCCGCGACTGGCGAAATAGATACAACAGCTGGCATTTTCGTTGGCGGAGAGACTGACTTTGATGTGGCGTTCTCCGGAAGTTCCGGGGGTGAAACTTCATTTTCCATTGCAAACATCGGAAGTGTTTCTGCTAACTCAGTAACGGTGAGCATTTCGGATCAGGGAGGATGGCGCGTGAGTGGAATCGACTCTGTTATCCTGGGTAATCTTAACAAGGGCGATTATACCATCGCGAGTTTTAACCTGCAAAGCGAGGCAGGGGGGTTTTTGCAAGGACTTCCTGAAGAAGATCGCCAGAGAAACAAGAAATTAAACCAAACCCGTCCGTTTTCGTCTGCGAACCAGCCATCCGTATTGGATATTGAAATTTCCTACACGGACGCACGAGGTGAACGGCGTACAACAACTAAAGAAGTGGATATTGATCCTTCTGCGATGGGTTCAACATCGGGCGGATTGGTATATGGCGACAAACGCAAAGTGCCTGGTGCATCCGCACAAAAAACATCGACGACTGCAATGTGGGCTGGTGTGGGAATTGTTGCGCTCATCGTTCTTGTTTCTGTGCACAAAAAGTACAGGAAAGAGAGACTCAATGACCCGGATTACACATATAAGAAGATGGTAGGAGACTTCTTTGGAAAATCGAAAAGAAAGCAGTTGGAAAAATAGGGCATATGCCGCTTTGAGCAACGGGGATGTGAATTGAATGAAACTTGCCAAAATATTTAAACATGCGCTGAACATGGTCATGCACAGCAAGCTGAGGAGCTGGCTAACAATAATAGGTATTGTTATCGGCGTAGCTTCAGTGGTTTCCATTATGTCCATCGGTGCAGGGTTAGAACAAGATATTACATCCCATTTAAGCGGGATGGGTGCAGATCTATTGACAATCACCCCTGGATTTTCAAAGGCTTCGAGATTCAGTCACAAAATGCCACCTGGCGGCGGTTCTGCAAATGTTGCCACTGCTACTGAGGATGAAGTGGTACTGGACAGGACCGATGTACAGGTGTTAAGAAGTATTCCAGAAATTTTATTAATCAATACAGAAATTAGAGGAAGTGCTGAAGTATACTATCTTGGAAAACGGGGGTCTGTAACACTTACTGGCGTGGACCAGAAAGTCTGGGCTCAAATAACTACTATAGAGATGCGAGACGGAAGGATTCTTGGTCCGGCTGACCAAAACGTGATTGTTATTGGGGGCAGATTGGCGGACGATTACTTTGAGAAACCTCTTGGGATCAACAAGATGGTCACTATCGAAGGCGGTTCCTTCAGGGTTGTCGGAATACTCGATGACCGATCAACAAATATTTATATGCCAATCCAAATGGCATATCAGGTCCTTGATGATAAAGAAACTGATATATACGATTCAATTATTGTCAAAATCAAGGACGAGAGCGAAGTTGATTATGTCACTGAAAAGGTGGAGCAAAAGGTGATGATGGCGAGACACGTCACAGAAAAGGATAAGGACTTTACAATATCGTCCTCCAAGCAGATGGAAGAGATGAAATCTGAAATGGTCAGTTCATTGACAACGTTCTTAACAGCCATAGCAGCAGTTGCGCTTCTTGTCGGAGCGGTAGGCATCGCCAATACAATGTTTACTTCAGTTCTTGAGAAAACAAAAGAGATTGGTATTATGAAAGCACTTGGTGCAAGAAACAAGGACATCCTTGCAATCTTTTTGTTAAACGCCTTTTTAATAGGGCTTATCGGCGGCATTATTGGTGTTATTCTGGGTTACTTGCTATCCAGTATCCTACCCGCGCTCATGGGCGGCGGAGGTATTATAGGTCGCGTTGCTTCAACCGGCTCAGTGGTTACAACCGAGAGTGTCTTGCTTTCGCTCTCTGTTGCGGTTGGCATTGGCACGCTTTCAGGAG
>JAIOTM010000386.1 GCA_021106755.1 Candidatus Cloacimonadota bacterium
CAAAAAGCAAATCAGATGAATATTTTGTCAAATAAGGTGTTTTCGTTTGAGAAAACACTAAGTTACTGTTAGTGACATGGATTACATAAGTGACAGCTATCTTTTTTATGAGAATAAAAAGTTTGGTGACGGTGTGTTCTTACCCTCCAAACCCGAAATCTGGCAAAATATACTCTGACTTTATGAGGTTTTCCTCAGATGTGAAGTGCAACATTTAACATGAAAACAACATAACCAAATCTTCTTGTAAAAAGGATGTATCTTTGGAAATCCCCTTTTCTTGACAGTTTTTTCCGCAAGACTTTATTATGTATTCGAGGTGAATATGAGAGAAATAATCACTCCAAAGGCTCCCGAAGCCCTTGGTCCTTACAGTCAGGCAGTGGAAAAAAACGGCTGGATTTTTGTGTCGGGGCAAATAGGAATCAATCCCGGGACTGGCAATCTGGCACTGGATTTCGATTCTCAGATAAAGCAGGTATTTCAAAACATTGACTCCATTCTGGAAGCAGCCGGAGTATCTAAACACAACATTGTCAAAGTCAGCATCTTTTTGGCAGACATTAACGATTTTGCCCAGCTCAATGTTCTCTACCACGAATGGCTGAAAGCTCCCTTTCCTGCCCGCGAGGCTATTGAGGTGGCTGAACTGCCGAGAAACGCGAAAATTGAGATTTCAGTAATCGCGTCCAGATAGTCTCACTTCAATCTCCGATGGGAAAATCTTTCCCACTCGTTACAGGATTAGTTTCTGCCCAATCCGCGTTTCTTCACGGTATAACTGCCTTTATCATGTTTTCGCTTTTGGCATGTGGTTTGCATTATTCTTTGCCAGAGGTGAAAATGATTTCAGATTTATTGTTCAAACGTATGACGATACCGGATATGGAATCGGCTCTTAATGCCTATTCCGCACGGCAGAAAGCCATTTCCAGTAACATCGCCAACGTAAACACTCCTTGCTATCAGGCAAAGAAAATCTCTTTCGAGGATGAGTACTGCAAGTGCCTTAAAGGTTGCAGTCTCTATGGCGAAGAGACTCACGAAAACCATTTTGAAATCGGGCAAAAAGACCTTACCGATATAAAACCACACCTGGATTTACGTAGCGACACACTGAACGATAGTGGTATAAATAATGTGGATATAGATAGAGAGATGGCGGAACTGGCAAAAAACAATATCCGCTTCGAGATGATAACAAAACTGATTGGCAAGAAGTTCACCAATCTTAAAGCCGCTATTAAAGGCAGATAGGAAGGATTATGCTAAAATCATTATTCAGCGCGATTGACGTGAGTGCCTCAGGGCTTTCTGTTCAGCGTACACGAATGAATCTCATTTCGGAGAATATTGCCAACGCCGAAACAACCCGAACTGAAGATGGTGGACCATATCGTCGTAAACTTGCGATTGTTAAATCCGGTGTACCGGGAGAGAAGTTTTCGGAAATTCTCAAAGAGACTCGTATCCAGATGTATCAAACCGATGATAACCATGTTCCTGAGAAACCTTTTTCAGAGATAGAGCGTTGTAGTTTGTACGGAGTACATGTTGCCGAGATTGGCGAAGACCCGTCTCCCTTCCGTATGATTTATGATCCTCATCACCCCGATGCCAACGAAGAGGGCTATGTAGCCATGCCTAACATTAATATTGTACAGGAAATGACCGACATGATTTCGGCAACTCGTTCTTATGAAGCTAACGTAACCGCGATAAGTAGCAGTAAAGCTATGTTGCGGGCTTCCCTGAAAATCTGACGGAGTTAATAATGACAATCAGAATTTCCGAATATAATATACAGAATGAGATAACGCATCTCAAGAAAAAAATTGACAAGTATCAGAAAGATATTAATAAAAAAAATTCGCAACCTGTTGAAAATAAAGCAAACCGTTTCGGTGAAATTCCACGGATAAAGCCCAATGAACTTCAAACGATTCTCAGTCGTGAAGAATTATATGTTCTTAAAGAAATATTTGGGCAATCCGCCCGTTGCGAACGTGTTACAGCGTTTGACCAACACATCGATATGCGCCTGATAAAAGGTGCCAACATCGATATTAATCTGTAAGGAGACAGCATGTTTGATCCCCGTGTTTCTGGACTTGAACAAATGAGACAACTAACGGAAACCGCATCTACTTCATCAAGAACGCTTTCCAATAGAAAACCGGAAATCTCCTTTGGCACCATGATGAGAGAGTATCTTCAGGAAGCCAACGACATGCAGCTTGAGTCAGACGACTTAATCCGGCGAACAATTGCTGGCGAAGATATCGATGTGCATAAGGTAATGCTCGCTACCGAAAAAGCTAACATCACTTTCGATATGATAGTTCAGATTCGTAACAAACTGTTAGAAGCCTTCAAAGAAGTAATTAAAACATCCGTATAAAGGTGAACCATGAAAGGTTATTTTACTCAATTCACTGAAAAGCTCAGGGAAGTCTATAGCAGGCTTGACCTCCGGCAAAAAATCGTACTCGCCGCACTGTTGATTATGACAGTTTCAGTTTTTATCTGGCTCTTAAGTTGGAGTGCGCGGGACGAATATGCCCTTCTATTTGGCAACTTAGAGCCAAAACAAGCCTCTGAAGCAATTGATAAGCTCGAAGAGATGAAGATAGGCTACAAGCTGGAAAACAGCGGGAAATCTATCTATATTGCCAAAGACAAAGTATATTCAACCCGAATAAAACTATCTTCGGAGGGGATTGGAGGACGAGGCGGAACCGGCTTCGAAATTTTCGATAAATCCAATCTCGGCGTTACCGAACGTGTTCAGGAGATAAATTTTCAACGAGCGATGGAAGG
Organism: Candidatus Cloacimonadota bacterium; assembly: GCA_021106755.1. GTDB lineage: Bacteria > Cloacimonadota > Cloacimonadia > Cloacimonadales > JAIOQZ01 > JAIOTM01. The sequence continues at coordinate 2,821 of JAIOTM010000386.1, forward strand.
TGAACTTCAACGAACGATTGAATCAATCAATGGAGTCGAGTTGGCACGGGTGCATTTAGTATTCCCCGAACAACGGCTCTTTGTAGAAGACCAGCAGAATCCCTCTGCCTCAATCTTTCTGAGTCTTACAACCACGCTTACCAAAAATCAGATAGAAGGAATCGCTAATCTGACAGCTTCAGCGGTAGAAGGT
>JAIOTM010000168.1 GCA_021106755.1 Candidatus Cloacimonadota bacterium
ATTAAGCTTTTTCTCGGCAATTAAACGTTTGATCTTATCATCTGAAAGCATAGTTCCTCCTGAGACACTATTAGTTCTTCAGGAAGTTTACACAATCTTTTTTACAGTCCCGAAATTATCAGTCTCAGTAATGAATATTTGAATCCATAATCATTGATTTTAGGCTCATCATTGTAGTCCGGATTTCGAACATAAATTCTATAAATATCTTTAAATGCTATCGGAGAAATCATGCCCTTATCTTTTAGTTTTCCCAAAACACGTGCTACCTGCCGATATGTAAGTCCGGTTTCAGCCATAACTGTATCGGTGCTGAATGGTTTGCGATAATATTCAATAAAGTTTGTAACTTTCTTGTAGTTAGTAACTTCCATCATGCTACCGTTGTTTTATCGAGATGTTCCAAACCAAATTCGGTGATATTGAGATTGGTTGCCATGTTTTCAATCGAATAAAGCGATTTAACCAGCTTTCGGATGTTTCCTCTGGTTTTACTCTGCAGAAAACGAATAATTTCAGGCTTCACTTTCACAGATGATACTTCATCGCAGACCAGCTTGATATCGTCTGTATTAAGCTCTTTGAACTCGCAGAAGAAGTTACATCTGTCAAAGTAGTGCATGTCAGCTTGAAGCAATTTCTCACGTGCGTCTGTCATGCCAACCAGAATCACTACAGTCAGTGTTTCATCGACTATATCACGAATTGCACCGAGCATTTTTTTCGATTTGAATGCATAATCAATCTCGTCAATTACCAGCACAATATTGGTTTGATTTTTCAGCAGATCAACAGTTTTTCTGAAGATATCGTTAGCAGCTCCCCGGGCAGGCATAAAGCTTGGATAACCAAAATGACGTTGTACCAGTTGCAAAAGTTGAATTGAAAACGATTTAGCAGTCATAGTGGATTCGAGCCTTAGATAAATGTAATCGTTTCGGATAGCTGTCTGTCTTGCGAAGCGACTTTTTCCAAGTCCAGGTTGTCCATAGATCAAACCAAGACCTACCATTTCGGTTAGTGGTCGGTTGAGAAGATAAGTAATCATCTTCTCGGCTTCAATAACATTGTTGGTTTTTACCAGCGATAATTCTTTCATTCCTTGCTCCTTTATAGTCCAATATTTTCAAATAGTTTATCGAGTTTTTTCATAATAATTTCATCTTCATTTTCCGTTTTTGGAACGACTATCTCAGCAGTTTGTATTGCCAGTTGCTCAATTTCATTGAAAGGTATTTCTGTTTCCTGATGAGCAATCATTGGAGCCTTATTGAAAGCAGATTGTTCGAGTGCAATTACTGGTAGAGGTAGCTCTGAAACAGCTTCATCGATTTGCTTGCGAAGAATTGCAGATTTCTTTTTCACATCACTCTCCATTTTTCGTTGATATGCTAACTGCTTCTTCAACACTTTGCTAGCCATTGGCTTGTCAGTTGCCAGTTTTACAAACGGATGCGTCGATTTTCGAGCCAGTGCCTGACAGATCAATTTGTCATTCATATCGTACACAAGAATCGAACGCATATCCATTAAATCGTAGCGGAGTAGGACTTTTTCGCCTACATGATTAACAAGTAAATCGTGATAGTAAATGATATTGGCGAGCCGGACTCCATTGGCTTTGATTGTTCTGGTTTCAACTTTCAGCATCAGAAAAGCTGGTTTATCGGCAATGTCAGCTCCTCTGAATGTGTCCATGTATCGCTCAAAATCTTCCTGGAACGTTTTGAAGAATCGCTCCACAACTTTTGCTCTGGCATTATATGCCTTTGCGAAGGAAACTTCGATGCTCAGACGGGGAAATATTCCGCACTGCTCTTTTTGAAGATCATGTTCTTCCCATTTGTCATGAAACAATTTCGACTTGAAAGCTTTCCCGTTATCGAGATAAACAAACTTTGGTTTTCCACCCCACTGAATAATACCATTTCGCAGTGCAAGTAAGATGTGTTCGGAATCTTCGGTATCGGCAATTGAAGCTCTGACAGGATACCTCGAACCCCAGTCAAAGAACAAAATCAGCATCATTCTTTTAGGCTTTCCGCTGACGGGCTCAATGATGTCAAAGGCTAGCTTGTGACCGTCTGCGACCCAGATATCGCCTACGTTTAAGCACTCTTCACGTATCAAGCTTATGATGCAATTATCTCTCGAATATTTGGTTCCCCGACGTAAAATTGTCCATTGTTGAATGTTTGTGTCACGCCAATTTTCAAGCCATCTTCGTAAAGCTCGATCACTGGTTGGGGATTCGATTACTTGAAGCCGACTGAGCTGTTTCAGCTTGCGTATTGCTGAACCGATTTTGATCTTGTTGGCATCAAGTACGAGTCCGAGTAAAAAATTCTGCTCTGTTTGAGTTGCTTTCATGTTGCTGGAAGCATTTGACAATCGAACCAGAGATTTGAAATCCTTGCCACTCTCATCGTAAATTTGAAACCAGTTTCGGAGCGTTCGCATAGAGCGAGTGCCTTCCAGATGAAACAACTCAGGTGACAGGTAGCCACTATTGTAAACTTCCAGAATATTTTCAAAGGCTCGTTTCTTGGTTCCAACGGCTTCAATCTCAGATGATATTTTCTCGCATAAGTCTGCTTTTAGCTGAGCCCGACGTAATTCAATCTCTGAGATTATTACTTCGGTAGTCAAATTGGGGATGGTCTCATCATATGCAACTACACCTGCTTTGACTGCATCAGGCAAATCATCAACAGGGGAAAGCTCAAACTGCATTGGCAAGTCATGCGATGGCACCAGATACAATTTCTGACGACCACCTTTATCCAGAGGTTTTGCGATAAAATCCCAGCCTTTAACTTTTGCCATTCGGTAAGCTGTAGCCTTTCCAACAGAAAAGAGTTCCATAATATCAGCTACAGATAACTCTTTATTCTCCATAATCAGCTTACTTCGCATTGTTGAAGTTCAGGTGAACCAAATTTTATGCCAATTTGATGAATCTCATCAAGTTCCGGTTGCAGAATCTTCAAAAACTCTTCACTCCGACTCATGCCCATCTCACCATGAATAAAATAATCAAGTGTTCTTCTGGATATACGTAACCGCTTTGCAAGCCCTACAGTTGATAGGCTTTTAAGAACTATTGCGGCTCTTATTTCTACTGGTTTATACTGTGATTTCATTACAGCCTCCTCTTTTTTGTTTGACGACTTCGCATTGTTGCAATATGTTGCAATGTGCATCAGACACGAGTGCATAATAAATCTTTCTTGCGAAGTCGTCAAGGAAAAACTGCCGTCATTCGCAGTTGCATGATATAGCATAAATTAGCTCCAAATTGAGCTATTCAGGAGTAATTATGGATATAAAAGATCGCCTA
>JAIOTM010000304.1 GCA_021106755.1 Candidatus Cloacimonadota bacterium
CCGAGTTTATTGGGTTTGAAGGTACTTACCGAGACAACAGAATGCCAGCGTTTGTTATTCGGATTAGCAAGATATTGGGCACGTTTAGGGTCGGGATTGCCGGAAAAAGCATAAACCGTGTCTTTCCCCCCGCTACGGGCTACATACTCCCATTCTGCCTCTGTAGGTAGCCTGCCACCGAACCATTGGCAGAACCGCAAAGCTCCGAACCAGCTAACTTCGATTACAGGAAAAGAGTCATGAGGATGAGTGGGTTTGTAGCCGCGATTTCCCTTTTCAATCATGCAGTAAGGACTGCTTAGTTTGAGCCACTCATTAAGCCCTTCGCTGTGACGTCCAAAGTAATTGAGGAACTCACAATACTGGCGGTTTGTTACAACAGTGTTGCTTATCTCGAAGCTATCTAATGTAACATCGTGTACGGGTAGAGCCGTAGAGCGGGTCATAAGCTCGAAATCACCCATTGCAAAGGTTCCACCTTCAATGAGAACCATCTTAATCGGTTTTATTTTAACTAATTTAGGTAGTAGTTTCAACTGCTCTTTACGGAGGACGGATTTTGCAATTATCCGGTTGCTCTTAAGTGCTGCGTTGTAAGCTGGTTCAAACTCCCTGTGTTGCTTGTGATTTGCTATTATTTCCCTTATCTTCCGTATCAACTCCTTTTCCAGTGCCGCGAAATCTTTGTTGCCACGATATTTTCTTTTTAATGCTTTCAGAGCTACCAGAGCATTGTCATCTTCGGGTGAATAAAGGCGTCCCGCGGCAGCGATTTTTTTAATCGCTTTGAGTTCATCGACAGAAGGTTCTGTCTGGTCATCCCCCGCTTTTTTGGTTGGTTTGGTCTGTTTAATTTCCGGGAGTCGGATAAAGAAAATTCGAATCAGCATAATAATAGCAAACAACAGCAATACTGCCGCCAGCACCATTATCAGAAGGTGAGGAAACGGAATCTTCCTGTAAATAACTCGCTCAACAGGCTGAGTACGTGTCTTTGATAATTGCTTAGACAAATCGCGAACCTGCTCAGACTTGATAAAGGGAACCCGTGTGCGTTCAACAATTCGTAGTCTGGGAAGGTTTTTAATTGCGCTGATGTCGGTCAGATAGATGTTGCTGTTAAGTTTCAGAGATTGCAGATGTCTGGCGTTTTCTAAACCCGCAAGTTCCCGGAGTTGATTCCCATATATATTCAGATTTCGAAGCTGAGAAAGAGTCTGCAATCGCTGAAGCGAAGTAATATCGCTACGGGAAATATTCAGGTTACGTAAATCCCGCAGGTTTTCAATGCCTTTCAAATCAAGATTGGGAATCCCGGACGCGTCTAACCCTTTCAGATTCCGAAAATGTCTGATTCCCCGCAGGTTATGGATGTTTTTATTTCGCGAGATGTTGAGATATTTAAGATTATAGGGCAGGTTTGCCAAAGCGGTAAGAGGTGCATCCCGACTTAAAAAGAGATACAGTTCTGGATGTTGCTGGGTGCGAAGGTTGTCAGCATTGAGAGCTATTGCCAGGCTCAGAAATCTGAGATTTTCTTCCAACGGCAATTCATTTCGGGAGCGTATCTGGCGACCTATAACAGTTCCATTGAGCCGGATACTGGTTGTGTCTGTTTCTAAGTTGAAAGCGTCTTTTCCATCGTATATTAAGAAAAAGTTGTTAATTCGCTCATGGTCGGCGGTACTATCAATGAACTGCATACGGTCACCGGGGCGTAGTTTGAAACTACCGGGCAATGTCCCTCGAAAGGCATCATTCACCAGTAATTGATAGGGTGGACCATTAAGTTGCACCTGCCTTTCTGATTTATCAAGCATCTGAGCAATCCGAAAGTAAAACGGGGTCATCAGTGAGATAAGTGTGAGGAGAAGAATCAGCAGATTAATATCCTTGCGTAGTTCTATCGGAAGGTTGTTTACGGGGTTCAGTCGATAAACAACATAGAAAATTTTCTTATGAATCGGTCTGTTTTGCCACTCGTAGATTTTTTCTAATTCTGCACGGATTTCGCCAAAAGAATTGTATCTGCCCACCGGATTGATAGAGAGACATTTACGAATAATCAAATCAAGCGGGCGGCGACTGTTTATCAGGTGGGATGGGATAAGATGAACAGGATTTCCATCAGAATTGGTCTCCAATGGGTAGCTGTGATAGAGAATTTCGTAGAGGGTAAGTCCAAAGGAATATATATCGGTTTGTCTGCTGGTTTCACCGCTGTCAAGTTTCTCAGGAGGCATATAGAGTAGTGTTCCGGAACGGTCGGTTTCCTTCGTGGCTTCCCGCATAAGGTTGGCTATACCAAAATCGGAGACCTTGATTCTGCCTTTCTTGCTTAAAAGGATGTTTGAAGGTTTAATATCCAGATGTAGTACGTTTTCTTTGTGAGCAAAATCTAAGGCTGTCGCAAGTTGAAGAGCGATATACGGCACTTTGCTTCGAGAAATACGAGCCTTCGAAAGATCGTTCCCCTCAATATACTCAGTATCAAGAAACAGGTAATCACCAGAATCGTCAAAATCAAATACCTGCAATATATTTTCGTGGGATAGCTTAGCGAGAAGTCGGGCTTCGCGGCGAACTTCCGCGGCGAGAGGAATAGCATCACTACTATGACCGAGAATTTTCAGGGCTTTCTGGATTTCCAGTTTTCGGTCGAAACAAAGATAGACACTGCCAGCCGAGCCTGCTCCGATTTGCTCAATAATCTCGTACCTGCCATTGAGTACAAAACCGGGCTGAAGCTCTTCCCGGAGGGATGATGCCGTCCGTTCCTGCCTGGTTTTTCCTTCGGAATCCAGAATCCGGGTTTTACCCTTATCTGTCATAACTCGCCTGATTTTTTTTTTATGATGCTTTAATCAATCTAACTGCCACACTTTAACAAATCAGCGAAATAAGGGCAATATTTTTTTTCTCAAACCTCCCAGGGCTTCCGCAGGTAATGAATCAAAACACGTTTTTGTTTGCCGAGAATTGAATCCGGCATCAGTTTGCTGTAACGTTTCATCACGAGGAACTCGTTAAACATAGTGGCACACTGTTTGGCAGCTTCTTCTACAGTTTCTATACCTTGTGTAATGATTTCAAGGTCTGTATGTTCCATCAGGTTGGTGTTGCAGACAAATTCACTGATTGAAAGTTCTGACATAGCTTCGAGAGACCTCTTTATCTCCAGAATACCTTTCACATCTTGGGTAAAGGGACGTTTTGTGTTGATTACCAGATGCATAAGATAGCCCCGTTGCCGGATTTCATCGACAAACCTGCCAAGGGCGCGACAACCAGCAGGATCTCCGCCCACATCGAGGATTACTGTTTTGCTGGGGTCGTTGATAATGCCTCGAACTTTGGGGGAAATCATAGGTAAATCGGCGTGGGCTAACGCTCCTTCGGGGCTGACAACTTCAATTCCCAAATCGGCAAACTCCTCTTTCACGTCTCTGCTACGGAAGTAGGGATTAACGACATCAAGATCGGCAAGCGCGACCTTGTAACCTTTATCCTTCAACTCTCGCGCCAGATTAATAGAATATTCGCTCTTGCCACTACCGAAAGCACCTATAACAATGTAAAGCTGGTTCAATAATCCTCCATATTATGGTTCATAATTTCATCCAGACACCCGCTACCCACTTACAAAATAATATTCATCACTAATCATGCAGAAAAATCTCAATTGAGTCAATCCATACCGCTTTTCTATCTAACGAAGCATTGAATTGCTCAAGCATATAGTTATCATTGTAATCCACAACTCCCGCAAACCGGATTTCATCGTTAACAATAACACGCACGGGTCGGTTAATATCCACCATCTCAGGGTTTATCTTTATTCTGAATCCCAATACACGAGAAGTTTTCAGATGGAAAGTGTTATCTCTGTATCCCGCGATAATCGCGCCGGATGGATTAGTGTACTTAAACAGATTGCTGTACCGTATCGGCGGTAATTTGCCGTTCAGTTTCAAGGTCTTATCATCGCGGAGAACAGTCATAGTAAACGAATCGCCTAATCGCATAGTGGATTTTACCTTGTAAATATCTTCCGTAGTTTTCGTTACCTGCCCGTTGAGAGCTGTGATGATGTCTCCGGCAAGCAGTCCGGCGTTTCGGGCGGGAACATCTTGCGGTTCACCCTCGGCAATGCTTTTTACTTTAACACCACTGCCTTCAAAGGAGTCATCAATGTGAAAGCCGATTGTAATACGTGAGATTGCTATGCTGTCCTGATAATCAACATGCCAGTCTGCCGGAGCCTGAAGGGTGTCTAACACGGTGATTTCTAACCAGTCGCAAACAGCACCACGTTGGGCAGAGACATCTGACATAAGTATATCAGTTTCTAAAATTACGCGTAACTGGAATGGGTTTCGGTTACAACCATGAATAAACTTCATGATGTTTGGTAATTCAGCATCCATATAGCCGTCATCGTGACCGTATCCTTTTATCTCTTTCCAGAAGTGTAATCCTTTTGCTCTTTTCACTAACAGGTGTGCCACTCGTGCCGCCGAGGCAGGATAAAGCCCGTCTTTATCTGTATTAACAGCGTACAAAGCACGATTCGCCAGATTGCGGATGTAAACGTTTCTATTGCTCATGGAAGCGCCTACCGAGATAAACCCGTTCATGGGAAGCAGACCTGCAAACGGACTGGAGTGTACCAGGGCAAAATGATACGCGCCAGACGCGCCATCGGAGAAACCGGATATATATACGCGGTTATCATCTATGTTCAGGCGGGCTTTGAGGAATTTAATCTGTTCCAGTACCATTTCAAAGCCAGTTGGGTCCCACCACATACACTCTTTATTGGAGAGCGGAATCAGGTGAATAAACTCGTCTCCAATATCTGAAGAGAGATACCAGTTATATGCTTTTTCCTCAAGATGTTGTTTCACGCCTGTCGCGAAATCCTCACGACCTACTCCGCCATGTAGATATATCATCAAAGGCATAGGCTTTTCGTGGCTGTAAGTCTTTGGTACCAGCACATAGAACGGAGCGTTAAGGGTATCGTTTACAGGGAGAAAATATTCCGCTATCTTACCTTTTTCAGCCCAATTGGAAAAGCTGCTATAGTTTGTGATTTCCTGATAGAGTGCTTCTCCGCTTACACCGGATGAAAATCTGGAGATTATTTGTTCCGGCATAGTCCGAACTTGCCTCTTACTCAGAACTTTGCCAATACCGCATCCAGTTAGAATCAACAGAATAAGAATTCCAATCACTGCAAAATATTTCATAGTTACCTCTCTAAAATTATGGTTACTGGTCCATCGTTAACAAGTGAAATCTGCATCATAGCCCCGAATTTACCTGTTTGTACGGAAACGCCTTCCTTACGAAGGGCTTCCGCGAATTGCAGGTACAGCTTTTCTGCCTGAGCGGGCGGAGCTGCCGAGAGAAAGTCAGGTCGGCGACCTTTTTCGCATCCGGCAAAAAGTGTAAATTGAGATACTACCAAAGTACTGCCGCTGACATCTTTAACCGACAAATTCATTTTGCCTTTCTCATCCGCAAAGATACGTAGTTCGGCACATTTTTTAGCAAGCCATCCTATTTGAGAACCGTTATCTTCTCTGCCTACTCCGGCAAGAATTAGTAGTCCCTGTCCGATTTCCGCGATGATTTTTCCGTCAACTGACACCGATGCCTGTGTAACCCGTTGCAATACAAGTTTCATTGGCTCTCTCTATAATTACACTGATGGTTGAATACACATTTTTCACAATTCGGTTGAGAGAGGCAACACTCCTTAGCATGACGAACTATCAGGGCGTGATATTCGTTATACAATTGCGCGTCTCCCGGTAAGTGTTTCATAAATTTCTGGCGAATTTCCTCGTACTCACTCCCGGCTGAAAGCATTCCCAATCGACTCAATACTCTCTTCGTGTAAGCGTCAACAACAAATGTGGGGATTTGATAAGCATAGAGCAAAATCGAGTCCGCTGTCTCTGGTCCGACTCCGTTGATTTCTAACAGAAATCGGCGAGCATCTTCAGGATGATTTCTGTCCGGGTGATAATTAAGTAAAGCTGTTGCTACGGCTTTCAGGCGTTTGGCTTTGATGTTAAAGTAGCCGGCAGGCTTAATCAACCGGGCAAGCATGTCTGTATCAATTTTAGTGATTGCTTCTAATGAACAGGCATCTTCCTTTGAAAGTGCGGCGATAGCCTTTTCCACGTTTTTCCAGTTAGTGTTCTGAGTAAGAATCGTGCCGATGATAACTTCGTCGGGAGAGTCGGCAGGCCACCAATGTTGGTTCCCGTATGTAATAAGCAGTGTGTTGTATATTTCCTGCCAGATAGAGTGCGAAATCAAAGCTACAACGGTTTGTTCAGGTGGTAAAACCGCTTATCCCTTGTAAGAATAATATGATTTCTATGAATCTCACGCAACAGGTATCCCGCAAAATTATCACCTACTTGTAGCTCCTGTACGGAAACACCTTCCGATAGTATAACAGACGGCTCTTTTCCCCGCGTAAGCTGAATGGATTCGATAAACCATCCATCCAAATCACTTGCAAAAGTAAGTGTCTCCGAATTAAGAGGTTCTGTTTTCGCGGATTCAGCGTTGAGATTCTGTTCCCCGGTAGCGGCTGGTGTTTCCAACGATATGGTTGACTTTACACTGTTTGTTGGTATAAATACAGGTTTTTTCTTTGGCTCCCTGTTGATAAAATAAAAGATAACTGAGATGAG